>JBLNDH010000725.1:0-4972 GCA_050261455.1 Bacillota bacterium | reverse complement strand
CCCCGCCCATCAAGCTCACATGCTCCACTCGCTTGATGTGCCGCGTCGTATGAACCGTCCCCAGCCATTTCCGATCCGCCGGCCCGAAGCTCAATTCCACCAACGGCTCTTTCGCTGGCGGCAGGGGCCCGAAATCAACCGGAAGCTTCGGATAAGGGTTCGGCACCGACAAGTACCCCGCTGCGCTCAACGCCGCCCAGATCGCCTCAACGCGATCCGGCCGCTCCGGGTGACTGGCACCCGTGTGATGCTCAGCAAAACGCGGGCTGGAGCAGAATCCAAGCATGTTCAACTATAGGCCTCTTTGGCCCGTTTCAATTCGACTGGCTGTCGCACATCCGCCGACGAAACCACGCCGGCCGCCAATACCGGATGGCAAACGGGCACAGCACCGCTGCGCTCACCCCCGCCAGTACCAACAAGTACCATCCCTTGGTTAGCAATCTCCAGTCCACCCCAGCCGCCACATGAATCATTCGCGTCAATAATCCCCCGAGCAACGTGCCAACAATCACGTCCACCAGTCGCATTCGCGTGAGCCCGAACAGGTAATTGCTCAATCCGAACGGCATCACAAAGCTCATACGCGTCGCCACCACCACCAGCAGTCCATTGTGCGCCAGCTTCTCATCCCATCGGCGCAGTTTCGACCGGTAAAGCATGGCACGCTGCGAAAACCATCTCCCGAACAGCCAGTGGGCCAGCGTCATGCTGGAAACGGCGCTGATCACATCTCCCAGCAGACACCACGCCAAACCCATTCCCAATCCGAAACAGTAGCCCGCGATCACCTGCATCCACCATACCGGCAGCGCCAAGGTGCCGATCGTGGCGTATCCCGCGATGAACACCGCCGGTGCCACTCCTGGCCACTGTTCCAGCCAAGTCCGAACCATTTCCCGCTGCCGCAGCGCTTCCCCAAACTCCGTGGCATAGATCCCCCATCCCGCCAGTGCCGCCGCCAGCACCAGCCCGCCTATGACCGCCAACCGTCGTATCCGCTGATCCTTCCTCATGAGTCTGTATGGTAGTTAGAGCCAATCACCCATTGGCGAACAGCATATTCCGCATCGCCACCCAGTATGTCCAGAACAGGTAGCCCGCCGATACAACAACCTCGACGCAGAGCACATACAGGTACTGGGGCGCCGACAGGCCATCGAGCACCCCCAGCATAAGCAGCAACTGATACCCCGCCACCGTCAGAAACGCTCCTGCCGCCACCGGCAAATAATGCGGCGAATGGTAGTCCAAGCCGCGCAGAACGACCGTATAAGGCAACCGGTAGCCGCGAAATGCGGCCTCCCAGGCCGTTAACCGCGCCGCAATTGCTGTTAAGCCCGCCAGTGTCCCATAACACACGGCTCCGCAAACCAACAGACCCACCAACCCGATTGCTAACGGAGCCAGCACGTCTGTTTGCATCAAATCAAATCGATGGGGCACCCAATTGTGCAACCCGGGCAAATCCAGCAACCACTGCAACTGCAACGTACCAGCCAGCCCCATCAATATACTGGTAATCAGCAAGTGAATACGGGCAAATTGCCGGGAGCCGCTGCCCAGGCTTCGTGTTGCCAAGGTCCGATAAAACCACGACGAACGGAAGATTACCGCCATTGTGGTCCGCCCGAACCGTCTCCAGGCCGGCCGATCACTGTCGGTCTTCTCCCATTCCGGCCTCTGGCGTACCTCGGGCAGGCTCTCCGCAATCGCCTTTCCGCATTCAGGACAGCGGGACTCGCTTGGCAGGCCGCTGAGGATGTATCCGCACCCTTCGCACAAGAGGACGCTCTCATCCGGAATTGCTGGGGCGACGTGCGACATCCTTTTATGGTACAATTACAAACAACTGGCGTCATGCGTCTGTGATGCCAGACGCGGTGGAGGTTGTATGCGGCTGTGGATAACGGGCCTGCTCATGGCTGGCTTGCTGCTCTTGGGTTGTAACAAGCCCAAGGCGGGGTCATTTCGTGCAATGACCACGACCACCACGCGCCCAGCCACTACCGATCAAGCCTCGCCCTCCGTGGCCCCCACGACTGCCCCGGTCATCTCGCAACTGCAGATTGGCGATCAGGTTATCTCCTTCCCGCGTGCTCGCCTCATGCTTATGCAAAGTCAGCCCGACCTGGCCCTCTTGCTCTTCAGCGATGATCCGCGCGATGCCCTCGCTGCCGATTACAGCGGCAATCGCTATTACTTTGAAATCCAGCTGGATATCGATGATGTGGCCCGCCTCGCTGCCGCCGATTGGCATTTCAAAGCCCCCAGCATCGAACGGGCCGATTCACCCACTGGCATCTTCCTGGACGGCGATCGCAAGCAGCTTCAGCCTTACGATGTCGACATTGTCTTCGGCCGCGCAGGTTCTCAGATCACCCTTTCGCTCAGTGGCCAATTCCTGATGTTCCAGGCCCGTGACCACATCGCCATCCCCCGAACCGTTCCCGTTCAAGGCGTGCTCGTGGCCGACCTCGAAACCCGAGATCGCCCCAAAAAAGCCGACCTCCGTCCTCCCTCCCCCGACAATCAACAACCAGCCCCTACCCACTAACAACTACTAACGACCAACTACTAACGATCAACTATCAACTATTCCCTAACGTATACACCATCATGACATCCATGCCCGTTATCGCCATCGTCGGCCGGCCGAATGTCGGCAAGAGCAGCCTGCTTAATGCCCTTGTCGGCAAACGCATCAGTATCGTCGAGGACATCCCCGGCGTGACTCGCGACCGTGTCTCCATCCCCTGGCAGATCGATGGCCGCTACATCGAACTGGTTGACACCGGCGGCTATGGCTTCATCGACCCCGATGCCCTGACCGACCATATCAAGCATCAGATCGAACTGGCGATGAGTCGAGCCAACCTGGTGCTGTTCGTTGTCGATTGCCAGACCGGCCTGACCGAGGCCGACAAAGAGGTTGCCTCCCTCCTGCGCCGCCAAGGTTTCAAAACCCTCATTGTGGCCAACAAAGACGATGGCGAACGCTCCGATGCCATGCTTGGCGATTTCGCTCGCCTCGGCCTCGGAACCCCCCTCGGTGTCTCCGCCATGAATGGTCGAAACCTCGACACCCTGGCCGAGGCCATCCGCCAGAACGTGGATCTGGCCCAGGCTCCCACCGAACTGCCCGAGCCTGAAATGCTCATGGCCATCGTCGGCAAACGCAACGCCGGCAAAAGCACCCTCGTCAACACCATCGCCGAAATCTACGAAGGCGATTCCGATCGCGTCATCGTGTCCGAAATCCCCGGCACCACCCGCGACTCGATCGATGTCCGCGTCGAAAAGAACGGACATACGCTCATCGTTATCGATACCGCCGGCGTTCGCAAAAAACGCCACATGGTGACCAACGACATCGAGTTCTATAGCTTCCACCGGGCCGAACGCTCCATCCGGCGGGCAGACGTCGTGTTGCTGCTGATCGACGCTACCCAGCCCCTCAGCGATCCTGACAAAAAACTCGCACAGTACATTGCCGAGCAGTACAAGCCGGTCATCCTCGTCATCAATAAATGGGATCTGGCCAAGCAGATCGCTCGGGAACAACAAAAGCAAGACAGCAACAGCCCGAGCGACCGCCAACTCATGGATCAGTACCGCGAGTATCTGGAAGCGGAGCTGCGGCACTTGGACTACGCGCCCATCGCTTTCACCACCGCGAAGGACGGCAAGAATGTCCAGACCGTCCTCGACCTGGCTCAGCACCTCTTCAAGCAATCGCTCCAGCGTGTGACGACCGGCCGACTCAATGCGGCGATCAAAACCATCTTCGAAGAACACGCCCCCAGTACCCCCTCAGGCCGCCGCCCCCGAATCTACTATGCGACTCAGATCGAGACGGCCCCACCCACGATCGTGCTGGTGGTCAACAAGCCCGCCTATCTCGACGAAACGTATCAGCGATTCCTCATCAACCGCATGCGCGATCTCTTGCCCTATCCTGAAGTTCCCATTCGCCTGATCATTCGCCCACGCACCCAAAAGACAGGCGACGAACCCACCGAGGAGATCCTCGATTCGGCTCCTCTGGATGCCCCAGCGAAGCCTGCCCCTCGCAAAGGGTCCCCCCGCGGCGGCAGTTCCAAGTGACCGGTCCGGTCCCCTGTATTGGCCTACGGGTCCATCGCACTCCCGCTGGGATGCTCCGCTAAAGCCCACGGCGCTGCCGTGGGGGAATCCCATCCTGCGCCACTATCCCGCCGCCCGACCCCATCCTGATCTCCCCGCATCCCCCGCCAAAATCCCCGGTTCTTGCTTGCACCAGCCCGGCCGATCCCTACAATCCCACTGCTGCCTGTGCCCGCCGTTCCGGCTTCGCTGTTCGGCGGATCGCGCGGCCCTTTACGAGCCGAATCTACAAAACGAACCCAATTCCCCGGTCCGCTCCGCACGGAGTGATTAAACAAAACGAACCCATTTCTGTCGCAAACCAATATAGATAAGGCAGTTATCCTCCACTGGCACCGCGATATGCGTAAGTTCCCGCCGCCCGCGACTTTACAACGGAAACGCGTCGATATTCCCGCCGTAATCGATTTGCCTTGACAACGCAGACCCTTCTCGGCACAATCTTCGCGTTCGGTTCGCCTACCCCTCGGCAGTGATTGGCCGTGGTGATTGAACTGCGGCGGATTGAGTACGGTCGCTGCTGCAAGTTGCTGTGGCAACCAACTTTGAAAACTTGAATGTCAAACGTCGTGAAGAATCGTCGAAAAATTCCTCACCACGAACCATTGACAATTGGGAAACGTAAAGTATAGTTCCCAGCCCTTCGCTGATGAAGCGAAGGACAAAAGATGACGAAGACTTCGGTCGTCGGCATCTCTAAAAAGTTCTTTGACAAGTGAATAGTCGGACAGCCGCGAGGATGTGAGTCTGCGGATCGCCAGCTAAACCCCGGCGATGGCGCAGATGTAAGATCCCGCTTTCAAGGCAACTTGGAAGCAGCCAAGAT
>JBLNDH010000724.1:0-2526 GCA_050261455.1 Bacillota bacterium | reverse complement strand
CGGGGAGCTTGTCGGCGAGTTTGGATGAATCGACGTGGGTTTTGACGAGCTACCTGGTGGCCAATGCGATTGTGCTGCCCTCGACGGGGTGGCTGGCGCGGACGTTTGGGCGGAAGCGGTTTCTGGTCGTGTGCATCGGGATTTTCACGTTGGCCTCGGCGTGGTGTGGGGCGGCGACGAGTCTGGCGACGCTGGTGGTGGCCCGCGTGCTGCAGGGCGCGGGCGGGGGAGCGCTACAGCCGATTGCGCAGGCGGTGATGCTGGAGAGCTTTCCGCCGAGGCAGCGTGGGGCGGCGATGGCGGTGTATGGGATGGGGGTGGTGGTGGCGCCGATCATCGGGCCGACGTTGGGCGGGTGGATCACCGACACGTATTCCTGGCGATGGTCGTTCTACATCAATCTGCCGGTGGGTGTCCTGGCGATTCTCATGGCCAGGACATTTGTGGAGGACCCGCCGTATGTGAGCCAGGCCAAGCGAACGCGGATCGACTACATCGGATTTGCGATGATGGCGATCGGCCTGGGGACGCTCCAGGTGATCCTCGACAAGGGGCAGCAGGAGGACTGGTTTGCCTCATCGTGGATCCGGTCTATGGCGATGATCTCGGTGGTATCGCTGGTGGCGTTTATCGTCTGGGAACTGTGGGTGAAGGAGCCGATCGTCGATCTGCGCGTGCTGAGAAACCGGAACTTCGCGATCGGCACGGCGATGATCACGTTCCTGGGGGTGGTGTTGTACGGAACGACGGCGCTGTTGCCGCTGTTCCTGCAGAGCCTGATGGACTATCCGGCCCTGCAGAGTGGGCTGGCGGTGAGTCCGCGGGGGATCGGGTCGCTGATTTCGATGATCGTGGTGGGGCGGCTGGTGGGCAGTGTCGACAACCGTTGGCTCCTGGCTGGCGGGTTTGCGCTCCTGGGGTATTCGGTTTACCGGTTTGCCGAGATCAACCTGCAGATAGCGATGACGAGCATCGTGTGGCCGAACATCATGATTGGATTTGCCCTGGGGTTCATCTTTGTGCCGCTGACAACGCTGGCGATGGGGCGTCTGCGCAACGAACAGGTGGGCAATGCAACGGGGCTGTACAACCTGATGCGGAACCTGGGCGGGGGGTTTGGGATTGCGACGGTGACGACGCTGCTTGCGCGGGGGTCGCAGGCGTATCAGACGGTCCTGGCGTACCACACCAATGCCTACAATCCGGAGTTTCAGACGCGATATCAGCAGATCGTGACGGCGTTGACGCCGAAAGTGGGGGCGGCAGCGGCGCGGCAGAAGGCGTATGGGTTGATCTACGGGGAAGTGACGCGGCAGGCGGGATTGCTGGCGTATGTTCACGATTTCGAGGTGCTGGCGGTGGTGTGTTTACTGTGTGTGCCAGCGGTGTTTGCGTTCCAGCGGATTACCCACAAGCACGAGATGGCGGCCCATTGAAAGGGGGCGAAACTCGCAGGCCGGAGAACAGCGCGCGAAGGGGGCGGGCGAGCGAGACGCCTTTGTATTGAAACGGCCAAATAGTTATCTTGGAAAGAAGGGCCGAACTTGACATCGGAGCGTATAGACAAATACTCCACAGCCCTATGGGGCCGTGGGCCGTTGTTTCGTTGTCCTCGATAAACTGAAGGAGCATGATGAAGTTTGACGGCAAGATTCTCGTGATTGGCCTGGGGGCAGTTTCGCGCTGCACGCTGCCGTTGCTGTTTAAGCACATCTCAATGGACCGAAAGCGAATCACGGTGATGGATTTCGCCGAGGTGGGGGATGCGGCCAAAGAGGTCATCGCAGCCGGCGCGAAGTTCGTTCAGGCCAAGGTAACGCAGGAGAACTTAGGCAAGCTCCTGGGGCAGTATGTCGGGGTGGGCGACATCATCATCGATCTGGCTTGGAATATCGGGTGCAACGACATCCTGCAGTGGTGCCATGATCATGGCGTGCGCTACGTGAATGCCTCGGTCGAGATGTGGGATCCGTATGCAGGAGCAGCGGACAAGACGCCGGTGCAGCGGACGTTGTACTGGCGGCATATGCAGATGCGGGAGATGCTGGCCAAATGGGGTCGGAAGGGTCCAACGGCGGTGTTGGATCATGGCGCGAATCCGGGGCTGGTGCAGCATTTCACCAAGGAAGCCCTGGATGACATGGGTAAAAAGTGGCTGGAAGACCACAAGGCCCACAGCCAGCGTCGCGATCTGATCCAGGATGCGCTGAAGAGCCGGGCGTATAACCGGCTGGCGATGGAACTGGGGGTGAAAACGATCCACATTTCCGAACGCGACACGCAGATCAGCAATCAGCCGAAGGAAGTGGACGAATTCGTCAATACCTGGTCGGTCGAAGGATTCCGGGAGGAAGGGATTGCACCGGCGGAGATGGGTTGGGGGACGCATGAACGGCTGCTGCCGCCGCGGGCGTGGTTCCATCAAGAAGGCCCGATGAACCAGATCTGCCTGGCGCAGATGGGTTGCCGGACGTGGGTGCGGTCGTGGGTGCCGAATTATGAGATCGTCGGGATGGTGATCCGTCA
>JBLNDH010000723.1:0-7286 GCA_050261455.1 Bacillota bacterium | reverse complement strand
ATACGACTGGGCCCTGCGGGCCGCCGCGAAGCGGCTAGGGGGGCGGAGGGGCGAGTTGGGGAGGGGGACGTGCGGCGGGAAGGGGGTGTATTAGGGGGCGTCGGGGTTAAGGTGCGGTTTGATTTCCTGCGGGTTCCAGCGGGTGGCGAAGGGGTGTTTTACGCCGATCAGGTCGAGGAGTTTGCCGGCGACGAAGTCTGCGATTTCGGTGACGGTTGTGGGGTTGAGGTAGAGGCCGGGGTTGGCGGGGGCGATGATGGCGCCGGCGTCGGTGAGGATCTTGTAGTTGTTCACGTCGATGGGGGAGAGGGGCATCTCGCGATGGCAGAGGATGAGGCGTCGGCGCTCCTTTAGGGTGACGGCGGCGGCGCGGGCGATGAGGTTTCCGGCGAGGCCATGGGCGACCTCGGCCAGGGTGTTGCTGGAGCAGGGGACGATGACCATGCCATCGTGGAGGAAGCTGCCGCTGGCCAGTTTTGCGCCGATGTCTTTGTAGTTGTAGAGGGTGATGGTGTGGGATTCGGTGCCGGCGAGGGTGGGGAGGTCGAGCGTTTCCATGCCGAGTTCATCGTGCAGCAGTCGGCGACCACAGGGGGAGATCACCAGATGGACGTGGACGCCGGCGGCCACGAGGCCGTGGATGAACCGCTGGGCATAGAGGGCCCCTGATGCGCCGGTGATGGCTGTAACGATGTTCATGGTGTCACATCATATGGGCCGGGATTACCTGGCTACCAGTGTTTTCATAGAGTTTGAAATCACCGCTTGAGGCCGCGGTAACAGACGCAGACGCCGCAGGTCATCGGGCGCTGTTCTACGTGGATGAAGCCGGTGTTTTCCATGATCCGCATCATGCGATCGCGGTCGATAAACGTATTCACCGATTCGGGCAGGTACTTGTATGCCCCTGTTGTATCGCCGCTGATGAGGGTTGCTGTTCTTGGCAACACGTGGCGGAAATAGAAGTTGTAGATCCCTCGCAAAACCGGATTTTTCGGGAGGGAGAACTCCAGGATGATGAGCCGGCCGCCGGGGCGGAGGATGCGATGAAACTCTGCAACGACGGCTTCGGGCGTGGACACATTGCGGATGCCAAACGCGATCGAGACGACATCCGCGCACCCATCTGGGAGCGGCAGTTGCATGGCATCGCCACACGCCAGGGACACATCTGCCCGATTCTCGTTCACTTTCCTCTTGGCCAGTGGGAGCATCTCATGCGTGAAGTCGATCCCAATCACTTTCCGGGGTTTGGCGATTGCAAACCGTAGTGCCAAATCTCCGGTTCCACACGCTACATCCACCACCACGTCGGTTGGTTTTACTTCCGCCCAGGCCACCGCCTGGCGTCGCCACCACTGGTCGATCCAGAGGCTATGGACGCGGTTATTGATGTCGTAGCTGGGCGCGATGGCGGCGAACATCCGCTGCACGCGGCGGCGTTTGTCGGCCACGGCATGCGGATTGGCAAGCAACGCCTCATCCCACACTTGAGCGGTCTTCTCTTCCATCGGTGGGCCATTATAGGGAATCTCTTTGGCAACTGCGTCAGGTGCTTCGCTGGGAGGGGTGAGTGGGGGGAGGAGTTGGGCTGTGGCATGGTGCTACGGAGCCCGACCCCTCCCCTTAAGCTCTTCTCGCGGTACAATCTGCCGCTTCACGGCGGATGCACGATATCCGCCCGAGAAGTGCTTACTGTGGAGCATCATGAGCGATCTGATCTGGTTGAATGGTCAAATTATGCCCCTGGCCGAGGCCCGCGTCAGCGTTGAGGACCGGGGCTTCCAATTCGCGGATGGCGTGTATGAAGTCTTCCGGATCTACAACGGCCGCCCCTTCACGCTGGCGGAGCACCTTGATCGTCTCGAACGCTCCTGCGGCGGTATTTCGCTTTCGATGCCCCTGTCCAAAGCGGACCTGTCGCGGGAAGTCACGAAGCTCATCGATAAAGCCGGCCTGAAGGAAGGGATGATCTATCTGCAGATCACGCGTGGGGCCGCCCCTCGCAACCATGTCTTCCCCAAATGCCAGCCGACCCTGCTCTTCTATACCCACGTCCTGCCGCCCATGGTTAAGCCGAACCAAGTCCCGGGCCTTAAGCTGTTGACTGTTCCCGACGAACGGTGGAGCCGTTGCTGGATCAAATCGCTCGCTCTGCTCCCCAACATACTGGCCAAGAACGCCGCTATTGCCGCCGGCGCCGATGAGGCCGTCTTCGTGCAGAACGGCATCGTTACCGAGGGCTCCTCGAGCAACCTCTTTGTTATTTCCCGCGGTACCCTACTGACGCATCCGGTCGGCCCGAAGGTTCTCCCCGGCATCACACGGCTGGTCCTGCTGGATGTTGCCAAGGAAATTGGGATCCCGGCTATCGAGCGGCCCATCAGCGAAGGAGAGGTTCTGGCCGCGGACGAAGTCTTTATCACCAGCACCACGCGTGAGCTTGCTTGGGTTGCCCGTTGGAACAATCAAGCCGTCGGGGCCGGCAACTGTGGGCCTGTCTCGTTGCGGCTCCACGAAGCGTACCAACGCCGGGTTGTGAAGAGCTGTTAGGAATGCGGGATCGGATAGAACTGATTATTCACCCCGGAGCACACATGGAGGATGGGAGAGATTTCTCTTTGTGCGTGTCGTGGTGAATTTGTTTTATTAAACGAAACCCCGGCACCCATAACCCTTTGCCATGGGCCAACCCCATCCGGATTGCCAGCGTTCGCCCCTGACTGGCTGCTACATCCGAGGATCATAGTCCGGCTTCGGTCCGTCCTCGGCCTCTTTGACCTGATTCAGCAGGTCAACGTAGTCCGCGTCGTCTAACTCGAACCAGTCAGGGATGGCGGCGACCGAGCATCCACGAGTCTCAGCCAATGCCGCAAGCACACGCTGACGAAGTTCCGGGTCCACGATTTCTCGAATCCGGATCATGGGCGTATTGTACGCTTCTCTCCCGTTCGCGTGGAGGAGTAATTGCTCCATTTTCCACTCTGGCCGTCTGTTCCGATAGGCGTTGGCGTTGGATGGATGGGGCAGAACCGGGCGGAGGACGGCCCGGCTCGACTTGCGGACGAGAATTGCTGGTGAACCGGAGCGGTCGGGGAGCCGGGTATTGAGGATGGCCTGGTCATGTGATTTCGTCTTACGCCTTGGCCTGCTATCTTCTGCTTCATGGCCGGCCCCCTGATTCCCCTCTGGCTGAAGGTCTTTCACACGCTCTTCGTTTCCATTCTTCTGCCCATCTACTGCGTCCACTATGGCCCTGCGAACTTCCTATGGTTTTCCGACATTGCCCTGATCACCCTGATCCCCGCGTTGTGGCTGGAAGACTCTCTCTTGGTCAGCATGATGGCCCTTGCGGTCACCCTTCCCGAGATCGCCTGGACGATCGATTTCCTGGGCCATCTACTCACGGGTCATCCAGTGCTTGGGCTCAGCCGCTATATGTTTGACGCCAGCCGTCCCCTTTACCTGCGTCTGCTTTCCCTTTTCCATATTCCGTTGCCCATCGTCCTGCTCTACCTGCTTTCGCGTCTGGGCTACGATTCGCGTGCGCTGTTTCTCCAAACCCTGCTCGCCTGGGTCATCCTTCCCCTTACTTACGTGCTCACCACGCCGTCTCAGAACATCAACTGGGTTCACGGCCCCTCTACTCCACCCCAACGGCTGCTTCCACCCCTGGTCTATTTGGGTGTGCTGATGCTCTTCTTCCCTCTGTGCCTTTACCTGCCTGCCCACTTTGCTTTTATAAAGCTCTTTCGCGTTCACTAACCCTCTCAATCTCGAGTCCCATATTCCCCGTTATCTATTCCCTCGGCGAGTCTGCGATTGCCCTGACCCCTTCTCCGTGAGTACAGTATGACGCCGTGATTGATCACCGCATTACCCGCCGTCGTTTTCTCGCCACGAGCGCCGCTGTTACTGCGGCTACCTTCTGCCATTCCCTGGGGACTTTTGCCGCCGATCAATCTGCGGCGTACCCTGACCGATTCCAGCAGGACGGGGGCCTGGTGGTCCTACCCTCCAAGGGTACTCTCTATATCGCCTCGGACTTTCACACGCGCCATAGCGATTACCGCAAATGGCTTGCCGCCACACAACTGGTCGAGAAGCTCAAGGGGGGCGAGGACGTCTATGGCCTTATTCTTGGCGACGCGGCCGACATCAAACCTGGCGACACCGCGGCGGAAAAAGATGGCGACTCGCGCATCATCGACCACATTCGAGAGCTTCAACAGTCCCTCGGCCCCGTTGGGCGACGGCTCATCTTCATCCTCGGCAATCACGAAGCCGCCAGCGTTCAGGTCTATGGCTTGCTCAAGCAGCACTTCAACCTCAACTCCCAGAACCGCCGGCGTCTTATTTCGCTGTTGTACAACAGCGAAGAAGGTGCGTATTACCGGCAGTTCAACTTTCTCGAACGCATCACCGACGAGCAATATGCCTATCTCAAGGGGCTTCCGGTTGCCGTTCTTTCCAAGAGCGGCCTCCTTGCGGTTCACGCGGCGCCGGCTAAATCCGCCAATGCCGTGGGCGACCTCGTCGCCAAACGCCCCAAGATCCTTGAGCAGCTTCTGTGGTCCCGTCCTGTCGAGATCCAGATCAGCGAACCCAATTACACTGCCGCCGACCTGCTTGGCTTTCTCAAATTGATGGCCAACTCCACTCTTCTCATCGCCGGGCATACCCCGCTCAGTTCACTCCCGGATTCCTGGATCCATCATGGGGTGGGCATCTACGGCGATCGGCAGATCATCCTCGCCACCAGTTATGGCTCCCTGCCGGGCCAGAAATCTCATCTCGTCCTGGACCTTTCGCAATCGTATCGCGCCGCCCAGGACCTTACTCCGGGCCGTCATATCCTCCCCCTGGATTCTACTCCAACTACGCAACCTGCTGCCGATGCACAAAGACCGGTGGATTGCGTGGCCCAGATGTCAGAAATGACAAATCGCCTTGAGTTTTGCTGAGAGTGCCTTGCATAGCAGATGAAGGACAGAATGCAGCGGTGATCTGAACGGGAGGACAAACAATGAGCACAGGGATGGTCCGTCGGCAGATCGCGTCGATCAATGCGGCATTCATTCTGACGCTGCTGCTCATCAGGCCCGGCTGGGCACAGCAGGGCAGTGCACCGGTGGCTCCTGGCACCGCCACACCCATCAACCCAGCTAGCGGTGTACCTTATCAGCCGCTGCCGGAGTACCAAGAGAAGCTCAGGACCGTCCGGGTTGTGGGCAACGTCCTGGATCGAATGACCCCGGAGACGATCTTCTGGGACTGGCTGGGGCGTGAGGCGGTGGCCGGTAAAGTCCTGCAGAGCATCCCGTTGGAGAGCGCGCGGGACATGCTGATTCCCGGGCGGAACCGGCAAATCCCCGCGCGGGTCTACACGCCGGCCGACAAGCAACTTGCCCACGATGGCAAGTTGCCGGTTATTGTCTACTTCCACGGGGGCGGATGGTCGCTGGGGAGCATCAACAGCCACGACAGCATTACGCGGGCGCTGGCCGAGGGTACGCCGGCGATCGTGGTGTCGGTGGATTACCGGCTGGGGCCGGAGTGTCCCTTCCCGGCCGCGGTCCACGATGCGTATACTGCCACGCAGTGGGTGGGTCTGCATGCGGCGGAGTTCGGCGGCGACCCCACGCGTCTCGCGGTGGCCGGCGACAGCGGCGGGGGGAACCTGGCGACGGTGGTGGCGTTGATTGCGCGGGACAAGGCCGCCAGGGGTGAGCCGGTTCCGGCAATCAAGCTGCAGGCGCTGTTCTACCCGTCCGTGAACATCTCGGATACGAATTATCCCTCCTACCAGCAATACGGGGTCGGTTACCTGCTGACCAAGAGGGCGGTGGAACTCTTTCGCGGCTTCTACCTGCCGAAGGAAGAGGACTGGGTGAACCCCTACGCCTCGCCGCTATTGGCGCGGGACTTGTCGGGGATGGCGCCGATGCTTCTCGTTGCCGCCGGGTGCGACCCGCTGCGGGACGAAGGCAAGGCGTACGCCGATCGGCTGGCGCACGCGAAGGTGAAGGTGGACTACCGTCTGAAGGAGGGGTTCATCCATGGGTTTCTCAGCGACTTCAACCGCGAGCCGAAGGCGTTGTCCGATCAGGTGAAGAAGGTAATCGACGAGTCGACCGGGGCGATGCGGGATGCCCTGCGATGAAGGGATGTACCTATGGCGGGAGGCTTTGCCTTCTGCATAGGAACCTCAGTCTCGGGGCTGAATAGCTATGGGACGTGAGGAAATGGTATGTGTGATATGCCTGTTACAGGCTACCCAAGGTGACGGGGATGTGGGCGGTGAATCGGGCCGGGGATGAGGAACGGTTGGCCTTTGGGGTGGTTGTATGACATAGTAATTCTGTCGGGAGGACCGATGGAGTTAGTCGGGCTGGAGCGGCGAGTAGTGCAGCCGCAACCCCGTACAACCCATCCCAACCAACAACTCCTCCCCGGAGAATGGAAAGCCCCTGTCGGCGCGCCATGGGCGTAGCGACAGGGGCTTTTGCGTTGGGGCGGGAATAGCGAAGGCTATTGAGAGTCAGATCATTCCTGTCCATGGGAGCAGAGCTCGCGAAGACACGAAGAGGACGCGAAGGAAGAGAGAATCAGAGCAGTTCCCGTTTGGGTGTGCCCCTGGCTCTGAACCCTCACGCCAGCCCTCTCCCGGAGAACCTTATGCATCAATGGTGTAAGTGCAGCTCTTTCGCCCCGTTGGGGCTAGAGCATGGGAGAGCTCAGATTCCAGGGGCTGACGCCCCTGGCTATTGACTGGCGCCCCTTTGGGGCTAAAGCGACAGATCCACGGGCATCATGTTCCGGAGTACCGGGCGAGGGGGGAAGAGCTGTAGCTGGTCTTCTTCGCGTTTTCTTCGCGGCTTCGAGCCTTTGTGAGCTCTGGAGCCAGGAATCGATCCTCGGCAAGAGGACACGGGTTCTCTGACTCTCAATAAATGCAGCGAGATGAAATGGTGTGCGGCAGTAAGCGTCAA
Source organism: Bacillota bacterium (assembly GCA_050261455.1). Classification (GTDB taxonomy): domain Bacteria; phylum Planctomycetota; class Phycisphaerae; order Tepidisphaerales; family Tepidisphaeraceae; genus JAPLNB01. The sequence continues at coordinate 294 of JBLNDH010000723.1, read as the reverse complement.
TCTGTGGTTGGGAAGTTTAGCGCAAAAAAGCACGCCAGCGTATCGTCGGACGGTGGCCATGGGTAAACCCATCCAAGTTTGAAGCCGTCCGCGGATCTGGCGTGACGTCAGCCGTGCACTTGATGACGCAAACTCATAATGCGCTAGAGCGAGGCAAAGGGTCAAGGAGAAAATTAGAGCGGTTGGATGAGCTTGGGCGTGGGGGGGAAGGCGTGCGAGCGAGGGGACAAAAGGCACGGAGGGACGAAGTGGCGCAGACCTGAGGGAGGGACAAAGAAAGCGAGGGGGAAGGGG
>JBLNDH010000722.1:0-3342 GCA_050261455.1 Bacillota bacterium | reverse complement strand
CTTGTTGTTGGGGGGTCAGGGGTGTTGGGGTTGTGGGTCGTCAGGCCAGGGGGAGAGCGTGAAATGTCCGCTTGGCACGACGCGCACGCGGTACAGTTCATCGAAGCCCTCTTGGGGTGTGGGGAGTTGGAAACGTTTGAAGGTGCCGCGGATGGCAAGGTCGGGGATGCGGTCCTTGCCGGTGCGAGTGGCGTTGCGGGCGAGGGCATCGGGGACGGTTGTTTCGAAGTAGTAGAGGACGGCGCGGAAGCCGGCGGCCTTGGCGAGGCGCAGGTAGCGGGCGCGGCGATCGGAAGTGGCGTTGGTGTTGTCGATGACGAGGGGTTGTTGCGCGGCCAGGCAGGCATGGAGGAGGATTTCCTCGCGGTGGCGGGTTTTGAGCATATCCATGCTCAGGCGAATGTGGGTTTGCCAAAGATGCTCGCGGTAGAAGGTGCTCTTGCCAGCGCCTTGGATGCCACAGAAGACGATCATCTGCATAGGGACCCCGTTTCGCAGCGGCGCGGATTCAGGCATGATAACTGGAGGGGCGAGAAGGGGGCGAGAGACAATACGGATCTTCGCGATGAGCGGGGATTGGGGGAAGGGGAGCGGCCGCCGTCGGGAATGTCTGCACCACGAGAGGAGCAGGGGGCAGATTGCTCGGAGGCATTGGCAATGGTGAGCGATGACGCCACAATAGGGGTATTGCACAGAAGTGGTTTGCGAACTGCGAATTGAATTCCCCACGGCAGCGCCGTGGGCTTTACTGACCTTCGCGCCGTCAGCGCCGGACGGGGCATCTCAAGTGCTGAGTGCTGGGTGCGGAGGGCTGAGGGCTGAGAATAACCGGTCCGCTGAAGCGGACCCTACAAGATGAGCTTGCTCCGTTACGCTCATCGTGAAGATCAGTAGGGTTCTGAAGCAGTTTCTTTAGAGCAACGATCATAAACGCACACTCTCGGAGGAACGACGATGAATCGAACCATTCTGTTGGCGGTGTGGATCGCCGTGACGATGCTGAGCCTGCAAGTGTTGGCCGATGGCGTTGTCGCACCGGGCGCCAAGGTGGAGAAGCTGGCTGGGGGGTTTGCCTTTACGGAAGGGCCGGCCTCGGATGCGCAAGGGAATGTTTACTTCACCGATCAGCCCAACGATCGCATTGCCGTCTGGAGCACGGATGGGAAGCTCTCCACGTTCATGCAGCCTTGCGGTCGATCCAATGGGCTGTGCTTTGACAACAAGGGGAACCTTGTTGCTTGTGCCGACGATAAGAATGAGTTGTGGGTGATCGATATTGCCACCAAGAAGCCGACCGTGCTGGTGAAGGAATACAACGGCAAACTGCTCAACGGCCCCAATGATGTTTGGGTCCGTCCTGATGGCGGCATCTACTTTACCGACCCGTTCTATAAGCGAGACTACTGGAAGCGTGGGCCCAAGGAGCAGGGCGAGTGCGTGTACTTTCTCTCGCCGGATGGGCAGAAGCTGACGCGCATTGTCAGCGACCTGAGGCAGCCCAATGGGATCATTGGCACGCCCGATGGCAAGACGCTCTATGTGGCGGACATCGGGGCCCGCAAGACGTACGCCTATGACATCAACTCGGATGGCTCGCTGGCCAACAAACGCCTGTTTTGCGAAATGGGGTCCGACGGCATGACCATCGATAACGAAGGGAACGTCTACCTGACTGGGCAGGGCGTGAGCGTCTTCGACAAGACTGGGAAGAAGATCGAGCAGATTGCCGTGCCTGGGGAGGGGTGGACGGCCAATGTCTGCTTCGGCGGAAAGGACCGCCGGACTCTGTTTATCACCGCGAGCAAGGGGCTCTATGCGATCCAGACCCGCACGCAAGGCGCGGGCAGCCAATGAGAGAGTAAGTGCGGAGTGCTGGGTGCTGAGTGCGGAGTGCTGGGTTTGGGACCGACTCAGCACTCCTCGCTTCTTAGGCAAAGGTCACGAGAACACGAGGATTTCTGTTTGACTCTCCCGTTGCTGGAGGCCTTATGCTTGGCCTTGGCGTGGAAGGCGGGCGGCGGAACATGTTCACCATCGGTGAGTTTTCCAGGATCAGCGGCCTGACTGTGAAGACACTGCGGTTCTATCACGAGGAAGGCATTTTGCTGCCCGCGTGCGTGGATCGGCAGACTGGATACCGCTACTACGATTACAGTCAGATCGAGGCGGCGCGCGTCATCACCTATCTGCGAGATATGGAGTTTCCCTTGAGCGAAATCAAGGAGTTGCTCCGTCGTTGCGGCGATGAAGGTGAAATCCTGCAGGCCATGGAACGCCAACGAGCGGTATTGGACGAGAAGATCCGGCGATTTCGCAAGGTGGTGCGATCGCTCGATCAGTTCATCAGCGAAGAAAGACAGGCGAGAGTCATGATCGATCAATCAATGTTCAACGTGGAAGAGAAACAGTTGGAGCCGATGCTCGTGGCGGGGATCCGCATGAAGGGGCGGTATAGCGACTGCGGGAAGGGGTTTGGGAGCCTGGGTCGCAGCCTGGGTCGGTACATCACCGGCAAGCCATTCCTGTTGCACTATGACACGGAATATCGCGAGGAAGATGCGGATTTCGAAGCCTGCATGCCGCTGCGTCAACGCAAAGAGGTGGAGGGCATTTCGGTGCGTGAGCTGCGCGGTGGTCGGTGTGTGTCGCTGATCCACAAAGGTCCTTATGATCAGCTTGGCCGGTCGTACGCGAAGATTCTCGATTACATCAGGTCGAAAGGGTATGCAATCCTCACGCCCACACGCGAGGTGTACATCAAAGGTCCCGGAATGATCTTTAAGGGCAATCCGAAGAATTATCTGACCGAGATCCAGATGCTGATTGATGAGAGCAAATAAGTCACACGACGATGGTTCCTTCGGGTGTGGTGTAGCCGATTTCGCCGGCGCGTTTCATGGCATGCAGGCCCTCATCCCAGGAGATCAGCGAGGTGGTCTTGATGTGCCTGAGCCCGCCGTCGGCCGAGAACGCCATGGACAATGTTGCCATGGTTTCATCGTCGGGCATCTGGCAGAGCGCCATCAGATCGTAATCGCCAAAGGCGAGCCAGACGCCCTCCAGCGAGCCGCCAAGCTTTCCGATTATGGTGCGGAGTCGCTTGTGGTAATCGAGCGGGCTCTTGACCATTGACACCATCGTGGCAGGGGTAAAGGCGGCCTGAAGCATGTAATATGGCATGCGGCCTCCTCGGGTATTGCAAGGCCCATTGTACCGCGGCGGTGTGGGGCGGCAGGGGGGAAAGTGGCAGGATCTGGAAGATCCGGACCTGCGCTCCGGTCCGGCTTGAGAGGCGTTTTCGGAGAAGGCACGCCGAGAAGATGGTTGTATCCGAATGTGTCC
>JBLNDH010000721.1:0-15091 GCA_050261455.1 Bacillota bacterium | reverse complement strand
CTACCTCTCCAGCGGCTACCAGGGCCAGCTGGGCGGCTACCGCGACAGCGTCGATTTCGCCGCCAGCGAACGCGAGGTGCCCCTGGGCCGCTACCTCAAGAGCACCGGCGGCAGCGACTTCACCGCCATGAGCCAGCCCACCCCCGGTCAGGCCAACGCCTATCCCCTCGTTGGCCCCGTCGTCATCAGCGAAATCATGTATGCTCCCGTGCTTGATGGCGACGAATACATTGAGCTGGCAAACCTGACCAACTCCGCGATCCCGCTCTATGATCCCTCGCATCCGCAGAACACGTGGAAGTTCACGGCCGGCTTGTCCTACATCTTCCCCTCTCTCGCCTCGATCCCGGCCCTGGGTTATGCGCTGGTCGTGAACATCGATCCCTCCCTGTTCCGCAGTAAATATCATGTTCCTGACTCGGTGCCCATCTATGGCCCTTACACGGGCGCCTTGAACAACGCCGGCGAGAAGCTGGAACTCAGCAGGCCCGGGGATCCGGAACTGAATGGAACCGTGCCGTATTATCCGGTGGATCGCGTCAACTACGATCGGGCCGCGCCGTGGCCGGTGCTTCCCAATGCCACCGGTCCTTCATTGGCTCGTGTCAACCTCACTGCCTACGGCAACGATTCCGGCAACTGGACGAGTGAGAAGACCGGCGGCTCGCCTGGGCTTGCCAACTTCGACAGGATTGCCCCCGGCGTCACCATTAACCTGCCCATCGTCTCGCCCAATCCCGGTCCCATCGAACAGTTGACCTTCCAGTTCAGCGAACCCGTTATGGGCTTCGACCTGGCAGATCTGATCCTGCGTCGCTATGGCGAGGTAATTCCGTGGCGAACGAATACCAGCATCAGCAGCGTCGATGGCTGGAATTGGGTTTTGAGTGGCTTGGAGGAACTGACGCAGGAAGCTGGCACGTACAGCCTGACCCTGGTGGCCAATGACTCGAACATCATGGACCTATCCGGAAATGCCTTGGTTGGGGATGCCAGCGTCGCTTTTACCAACAGCCGTTTGGTCATGTCTAGCCCCGCTGATAGTCTGTCGCGGTTGAAGGTCAATGGAACACAACTACAGATCTACCGCCCCGGGCAAATCGTTCAATCGATGCTGCTCAGCGACCTGCGGCAACTCGATTTGAGTGGCGGCACGATTCGCATCGAAGGCCAGCTCGCCACGGTGGGGGAGTCATTCAGCGTTCAGATTCACGGCGACATCGCAAACCCCACAGCGGTGCTGTTGAGCGAGCCGCAACAATGGGCCTCCTTGACGCTGAGCGGCATGGCAAGCCTGAGCCTGGTTCAGAATAGCGACAAACCCCTGAGACTCTTCGCGTTGAATATGGACTCCGAAGCCATACTCGACTTGGGAACCAATGATCTGATTGTCACTGCCACGCCCGAAACCAAAGTCGCGGTTCTGGCAGCTTTGTCCAATGCGATCAAGTCCGCTCGCGGCGCCGATGGTCAGTGGCTCGGCAACGGTCTGACTAGTTTCGTGGCCCAGACCAGCACGCAGACCTGCTTGGCCATCATGCTCAATGAGAAGGATGGCAAGCCCATCCTCGGCACCTTCGCGGGCCAGAGCGTGGGCACCAATGACATCCTGGTGAAATACACCTGGAACGGCGATGTGACGTTTGATGGCAAGGTGAACGGGGACGATTACTTCCTGATCGACTCCGGGTTCCTCACCCGCAGTCATGGCTATCGCAACGGGGACATCAACTACGATGGGGTCATTGATGGCGACGACTACTTCCTTGTCGATTCCGCCTTCATTACCCAAAGCAGCCCGGCTATCGCCCTTGCGTCAGCGGATTCGCTCCTGTTGAGCCAGCCCAATGTCGCAAAGGACACCACTCGCATCGAATCGCCCCTCGCCCAGTTGTTCTCAACTACGCCGCTTTTGGCCTGAGGGTTATGCCTATACGCTTGGGGACAGAGCGCAGCACCGCCACGGAGATTTCCATCTTCATGCCTTCGACTGGAACGCGCAGAACCCTTGCATAGAATTTTCCAATATGAATAACTTCGTCTACTACAATCCTACCCGTGTTGTCTTTGGCAAAGGCACCATCTCGGAACTGAAGGACCTTATACCCGCCGATCAGGCCATCCTGATGACTTACGGCGGCGGCTCCATCAAACGCAACGGCGTGTACGACCAGGTCAAGAGCGCCCTCTCCGGCCGCCGTGTGCTCGAGTTCGGTGGCATCCAGCCCAATCCTGTGTATGAAACCCTCATGGAAGCCGTCAAGATCGTTCGCAAGGACCGTGTGGGTTTCCTCTTGGCCGTTGGTGGTGGCTCTGTTATCGATGGCACCAAGTTCATCGCTGCTGCCGCCCGCTTCGAAGGTGTCGATCCCTGGGACATCCTTGCCAAGAATGTCTCCGTGAACGCCGCCGTCCCGCTCGGCTCAGTCCTGACGCTTCCTGCCACCGGCTCCGAATCGAACGCCTTCGCCGTCATCTCCCGCCAGTCCACTCAGGAAAAACTCGCGTTCAGCAGCGAACACGTCTTCCCATGCTTCTCTGTGCTCGATCCGCAGGTCACTACGAGCCTCCCACCGAAGCAGGTTCGCAACGGTATCGTCGATGCCTTCGTGCACGTCATGGAGCAGTATGCCACCTATCCCGCGAATGCTGCCTTGCAGGATCGCCAGTCCGAGGCCATCCTCCTGACCCTCATCGAGCAGGGCCCCCTCACCCTCAAGAATCCTTCCGACTACGATGCCCGTGCCAATTTCATGTGGGCGGCCACCCAGGCCCTTAACGGTCTGATTTCCGTCGGCGTGCCGCAGGATTGGGCTACGCACGGGATTGGTCACGAACTGACAGCCTTCTATGGCATCGCTCATGCCGAATCCCTCGCCATTGTCATGCCCACTCTCCTCCGCCACGAAAAGCAGCGCAAGGCCGGTAAGCTGATTCAATTTGCCCGGCGTGTGTGGGATATCACCGAGTCCAACGAAAGTGCCGCCATCGAGTCCGCCATCGCCAGAACCGAGCAGTTCTTCCACTCTCTTGGCATGCCCACACGCCTCGCCGACTACAAGATCTCCCCAGAAGATGCCGCCAAACGCATCGGCGATCGCTTCGAACAACGCAACACCAGGCTCGGCGAGCACGCCGACCTGACCGCCAAGCAGGCCCGCGAAATTCTCCTCGCCTGCTGAGTCGCGTTGGGCTGATATCCCTGTTTCGTGGCGGCCCGTTGGGCCGACCTTTCCGCAACTACCTATACTTCTCGGCATACAAGGGGGCAGACAACAATGTCTGCCCCTTTTCTATTGCTACCGCTCTAACCCCAGGTAAAACCCTTCCTTGCTGGCGTTCCCCAAACGCCAAGATCATCCTTGCAGCCGGTGCAGTGCCGACTTACGATGCATTCCTGGGCATGCCCTCTTCAGGAGCTTCCACATGCGACGCATCCTCATTCTCAGTCTCCTGTGCTTCTCGGCCAGCGTGGCATTTGCCAAGACCGGCGCCGTCCGTACTCGGGACGGCCGAACCATCGAGGGCGACATCACTGAAAAAGACAGTGAGGTGGTCATCACCACCAAGGCCGGGTCTGTCACTTTTTCACGCACCGACGTTGCCTCCATTACCTATGCCGCCAGCATCAAAGAACAGTACCAGCAGCGTGTTGCGACTCTGCCGAAGGATGCCGGCGCCAAAACACACGTCGAGTTGGCCAAATGGCTTTACGACAACAAGGAATACACCCTCGCCCGTGCGGAACTCGATAAGGCGTTGGAACTCGATGCCAACAATACCGATGCCTTTGCGCTAAAGCAGGCGGTCGAGCGTTCCATGGTCTGGGATCGTGCCAAGCAGAAGAACCCCGCCTTCGCTGCTGAAGAACCCGCAACCACCCGCCCGGCTATTCGGGAACGCCGCGTCCTCGATGCCGATCAGATCAACGCCATCCGGCAGGCCGAACTTAAAGAGAGCGACCGCCCGCGGGTTCGCCTCGATGCGGACGTACGCCGGCGGTACATCCAGCAGGCCGGCCTCGAACCCGCCAAGTTCGCCCTCATGCCCGATGGCCAGAAAGCACTCGAGATCCTCAAGAACGGCACCCCCGAGATGCGACGCGATGTTCGGATCCTCAGTGACCCGGCCCCGCTACTTCGCTTCAAAACCCGTATCCAACCCATTGTGTTAAATGGCTGTGCCACAGCCAACTGCCACGGCGGCACAAGTGCCGGTACTTTTCAACTCTACAATCCAGCCGACAACGAGGCGGCCACGTACACCAACTTCTACATCCTGACGCAATACAATCCTCGCCTCGGTGGCGCAATGCGCCGGTCGATCGATCGTCAGCAGCCCAACGAATCTCTGCTGATCCATTTTGGCTTGCCGCGTGAACAGGCACAGTATGCCCATCCCCAGACGCAGGGTTGGACCGCTCTGTTTCGCAATACACGAGACCCCAAGTGCCTGGAATTGATCGACTGGATTCAGTCCCTGGTCCCCCTGAACCCGGAATATGGCATTGCATTTGCATTGCCAGGTGGCGGCCCGACCACCCAGCCCGTGGCCGAGGAAAAGTCCGCTCCCGACGCCCCCGTTGCCCAGCCTGCGCGCAAGCCAGCCGATAACAAACCTGCCAATGGCAAAGGGGATGACACCGATGATGTTCTCAAGGAAATCCGCGGACGGATGCGTCCGATCCGTGGCCTGTGATCGCTGGAGCTCAGCCCGATGTCGCCCATATTGTCCTTAAGCCTCCTAGTCCTATTGACCCTTGCCGCATGGATGGTCTATCAAGTCATGCGTTTTGTGCGCTGCCAGCGTCTGCGTCGCGTGGCATCCGAATGGCGTATGGGCTATGCCCAGAAGGATCCGTTCAATCTTGCGCGGCGCATTGTCTCGTGCTTTCCTGTTCCGGACGCGGAAGACCTGTGTATTGTCGATTTGATCTACTGCTCGGAAGGTTCCTGGCATCGCTACGTCTTCACTGCCGAATACACTCGCTCGGCGGATGGCGGCCGTTGGCGTGAACGGCGCGTCATGACGTTCTGCGAGCCGCGTGATGCCTCCCTTGTCGCCGACGCCTCATCGCTTGCAGCCGCCCCGGAGGACCTCCCTGTCCTCGACCAATACCGGTACCTCCAAACCCACAACTGGGGCCAACCCGCCCCAACCCCCAACGGCGCCGCCGCCTGAGGCCCTTTCCTATCGCTTGCGGCTTCGTGCGGAGCCAGCTCGGCCAATAGGATGGCCTCATCCCAAGGATACGGAGGCACGGAGTCAACCAGAGAAAGCTTCAGTGTCTCCTCCGTGCCTACGTGGTTCCTTTTATGAAGAGACCAAATCCTCACCAGGCCAGTGACTCCAGAAACTTCAGGCTCTGCGGAATCTGCTGCGCCGAAATTGGCGACTCATCCTCGATGAAGTAATGTTTTACGCCCATCTCCTGGGCCGTTCGCAGCACCGCTGGCAGATCAATCTGCCCTGTGCCCAGCGTGACGTCGTTGTTCACATCCTCCGAGCCGGTCAGCTTGCCCGTCTGAACACCTTTCTTCAAATCCTTGATGTGGAAAAGCTCCCAACGCCCAGGGTACTTCTTCATCAATTCCACCGGGTTCTGCCCTGGATGCACCGTCCAGAACACATCCATCTCGTACGTCACCAACTCCGGCTTCGTCTCCTTCATCAGCAGATCAAACAGTGTGCCGTCGTTGAACTTCACGAACTCGTACCCGTGATTGTGATAGAAGAACTTAATTCCCTGCTTGGCCAGCACCTCCCCAGCCCGATTGAACACCGCCGCTGCTTTGCGGCAAGTTGCCTCATCAAACTGCCCCTGGTGAGGAATCCATGCCGCACCCGCATACGCCAAGCCCAATTCCTTGGCTTCCTTCGCAACCGCTTCCGGGTCCTTCTCAAAGAGCCCGTAATCGAAGATCGCTGCGATCGGCTTCAAACCCTGCCACGCCAGCCGTTCCCTAAACTGCGCCGGCGCCGCTCCGTAGGTTCCCGCCAGTTCCACTTCCACAAATCCGAATCCTCTGGCCATCTGCAATCCCAGCGGCACATTCTTCCCCAGAATGTCACGCAGGCTGTAAAGCTGCAGTCCCACCGGTCCCTTGAAGCTCGCGTCGGTCCCTACGCCCTTCGCCCCGCTCCGTGTTCCATTATTCAGCCAGACATCCACCCGTGGCGTTTCCCAGTTGTAGGGCTTGCTCAAAATGTCCAGATCTCCGTCTCCATCCAGATCCCGCACCCGCGCCTCATGCCACCCCATCCCCTTGGTCAATTCCGTCTTCCGGAAGTTGCCCTGGCTGTCGCCGTAGAAGATCCACGCCGTGGCATTCGGGTTGTCCGGCCGCGTCTGCCCCTCACTCCACTTTGCCATCTCCGCACAGAAAATATCTAAGTGCCCATCCCCATTGATATCCGCCAATTGCAGGCTATGTCCGTGCACGATATCCCGATCCAGCAGGTTGTGCCCAACCCAATCCTTAGGCTCCTCCGGATTCCCCGTGCACTCATACCACCGCAATGGCCCCGCCGCATCGCCCGGCGCAATCACGATCTGCGGGTACTTGCTCGGCTTGAAATACCCCGCAAAGATCAATCCGCCCACATCCGCAATGCGAATTGCCTTGAACTTCTTCTCCCCTACGTGCTTGAACCACGTATTCCCCGCCAGTAGATCCAGCTTTCCATCCCCATCGATGTCACAGACGGACATTCCTTCCGGATACTTGAACGTATCTCGCCCCTCCTCGCCCGCCGATCCCGAGTAGATCGGCGTCAACGGCCAGCTCTCCGCATTTCGCGGATCCGCCGGAATCTCCGCCAGAAAAATCGCCTTGGCCCCCTGATTCCAGAATGCAAGCTGTGGCTTGCCCGTTCCCAAAAGGTCGCCCCACGTCTGATCGTGATGCTGTGTTTGCCCGCCCTTTTTAATGGTGTGCCGCTTCCACGAAACGTTCGGATCGAAATTGGGATACGGGTTCTCCCACCACCATACATCGGTGCTTTGCCAATCGCCGCCAAGGACGAGATCCAGATCGCCATCCCCATCGATGTCGTGAACCGCGCCGCCTGCCTCGACTGTCAAGAAGTCCTTGTCGATCACATGGCGATCCCACCCCTTTGCCGTGCGCCGATACCACACCAATGCGGGCGGTTTCGCGCGGAAACTGAGCACGAAGTCATTCACCCCATCTTTATCAAAATCCGCCACCACCGCCCCCGTCTGCTGCGTCGATTCCCCCGGCACCGGCAAATCCCCCTTTGTGCTCGAAAGGTGCTGCCACTGAATCGCAGGCTCTGCCGCTCCCCCAGCCCCTGCCACATTCCCCGCCAGCACCGCCGCCACAACCGCCGCACCCAATCCTAATCGACGTGTCACCATGTGCCTTGCCTCCTCAGTATTTCCCTTACACCGTGATTTCAGCATAACATAGCACGTGCACCCAGCGCGGCATCGGGCGGCTCGCCCATGATTCCTCATCCGCGTCAATCCGCAGCCGCTTCTGGCTCGTATCCCGCTAGGACTCGGCATGCCTCATCCTGCAGGTTGCGGTAGGGGGTCTCCTCCCCCGCATATCCATTGTACAGGATCGAAAAGCACACCCAGCTTCCCCCACGCGTCCGCACATACCCGCTCAGGCTACACGCCCCCCGCAGTGTCCCCGTCTTCGCCATCACACACCCTTGCAGATCGTTCATCCGCCGCGACAGCGTCCCCGCCTCCCCCGGCACCGCCAGGCTGCTTCGGTAAAGCTCCCCCGCAGGGTGTGTAAACATCACCTGCAGCACCCCGGTGATCGCTCGCGCCGTTGCCCGGTTTCCCCGACTCAGCCCCGACCCATCTTCAATCACTACCTGCGAATCATCAATTCCGTACCGCTCTAGGAATGCTCGCACTGCCTGCCCACCGGCCGCCCACGACCCTCGTGCATTTCGACCCTGATTCAGCTCCTGTTGTCGCCCCAGCACCTTGACCGTCGCCTCGGCGAACAGGTTTTGGCTGAACTTATTCATTCGCCACAGGACATCCCGCATCGGCGTCTCATGGACCGCCACCAGCATATTGGCCGGCGGCACCATGCGATTGCCCAGGGGTCCTGCCGCGCGCCGAATCTGCCCTTGCACGCGAATTCCCCGATCTGCCAGGTATGTCCGCAACGCATCTGTGAAGAAGAACCCCGGATTGGCTACCGCTACGCTATCCAACCTTGCCGGCCGCGCACATGTTCCCCCGAGAGTGATGCTGCTTTCCTCCACGGATCGCAAGACCGTCGGAGCATGGATGTCGGTCGACAAACAACGGTTCACGATGCGAGTATGCCGCACCGATGGCGTGACCTTCCATCGAACCAGCCGACCCGCGCTGGCCGGGCTCACCGACACATCAATGCAGTTGTCATTGAAATTCAACCCCGCCACCGGTGCCGCATACCAATCCGCCAGGAATGATTTGTCCCACGCCGGATGCACCCACTGGTCATCCAATAGCCCATCGTAGTAATACAAATCCCCCGTAATTCGTGTGATCCCCCGCCCCCGAAGCGCCGTTGCCCATTGCTCAAACATCGTCAGTGCGGAACCGCTCGTTCTCGACGCGATTCGCTCATCCCCTGTTGCCGGATCCCCTGTCCCGATCACCCACAAGTTCCTTCCATCGAACGCCAGATAGGTCTTAAACGTGTAATCCGCCCCCAATCGATCCAATGCCGCTGCCGCCACCAGCAACTTCTGATTGCTTGCCGGCATCAAAGCCCGATCCACTTCCTGTGCATAAAGTTCCCGCCCACTGGGCAACTCCACCACCCGCGCCGAGCAGATCACCCCCGCCTGCGTCTGCCGATTCAGCACTGCCCGCAGCCGCTGTGCCAACGCCTCATCCTGCCCTGACGATGCGCATCCCCCGATTAGCCCCACCAAGACCAGCAGCATCCCCAGGCGGAACAACACACCCGGATTACCGTAGCATGGGCTCCCTGCCCCTACGCTCTTCATCTGTGTGCATCTGTGCCCCATCCTTGGCAATAAAAAGGCGATGCATGAGCGGTCCGCCCATGCATTCTGAAAAAGCCGCACGCAGTGGGGCGGCACGCTTGCCTGCTTCAGGAGCGATTCCCCTTTCATACGCACATCCCCCAGAGTCCGTTTCATCTTTCACCCATCATTTCTTCATCAGTTTCCTCGCCCCATCCACCACCAGATTCCACTGGAATGCCGGCCCCGGGTCGATCTTGTCCAGCGTCAGGTGGTAATGCCCCAGAAGTCCCTGATACCCCTTCAGTTGCTCATCCGGCATCTTCTGTGTGATCAGATTCCCGCTGCTATCGCGAGGATAATCACATTTGATCTTCGGCAACACCGTGCAGACCGCTGCCGTCAGCTTGATCAGCGAATCATACTGCTGAGGCGTCAGGTCATACATCCGTAGTGCTCGCCCCTGAATCGTTCCCGTCACCACATCGTTCCGATAGGGTCGCGCCACGAAGTCCGGCGTCCGGATGCCATTCTCCTTGATCCATGCCGGCACCATCACCCGCCGTAAACCCGTTTCGTCAGCCTTGTACCATTGTTCCAACGGGTCCGGATTCCCACCCGGTCCATACGCCCCGATATTCGCGATCTCAATGCCGATCGACCGGGCATTGGCCTCCCCCGCATGCCACGCCCGTTCCTTTAAATCCAGCGTCTGATAGATCGTCCCATCCAGGTCGAGCATGAAATGCACGCTCAGCGTTCGCTGATCGTGCAGAATCTGAAAACAACGTCGGCTTAGACCTGCCGCATCGTAGTGGATCACAAACTGATCCACCTTCTCCTGCAACAATGCCAATGGCCATCCGCCCCCGCGAACCTGCTCGATCTGCTCCTTCGAAAGCACCGCCGATCGCAAATTAAACCGATTCGGCGTGGTAAAATCCCGTGTCTTCTGTGTGGTGGCTGCCCAAGACGATTCCCGGTACGGCGCAAATCGCCGTTCAAACCGATACGCATCGTATCCCCCCGGATCTGTCCACAGGACTACCGGCGTCCCCGTATGGAACAGCTGCCCGCACACCACGATTTCATCCCCCGCTCGTTGCAGCCGGTCCCCGGGTCGAATGGACGGCGGTCCCTTCTCTCTGCCGATGCACCCCCGGATCCACAGCCCTGTCCCAAACGCCACCATCACCACCGCCACCCAAATAACCCAATGGGGAATCGGCGGAATCGTCCGCTGTGGCAAGGCCGCAGGCGCAAGCTCAGTCCCGGTCGTTGTCGGTTCGTTGGCTATCGGGTTCTCGCTCGGGTACATTCATCCCTCGTTGTGGGAGTATCTTGTACGGACTCATACTGAGAGATGCAAATGTTCCCTGGCATGGATGCTGTAGTCCTGGTCACCCCTATCCTGGCTGCCTTCGGCCCCTGGGATTGGGGCGTGGTCGGACTTTACCTTGCGCTGATGATCTACATTGGCGTTATCGCCGCCAAGAAAAACCAAGCCACCGAAGAGTATTTCCTAGCCGATCGCTCCATGCCCACCTGGGCCGTTGCCATCTCCGTCGTTGCCACCTCCCTCTCCGCCGCCACGTTCGTCGGCGTTCCCGATGAAGCCTACAAGGGTAATCTCTCTTACCTGGTCACCAACGTCGGCGGATTCCTTTCCGTGCTCGTCGTCGCTACCCTCTTCGTCCCCAAGCTCTACCGGGCCGGCACCGTCACCATCTATGGCTATCTCAGTCATCGCTACGGAGAAACCGCCCGCATCGCCACCAGTCTCATGTTCCTCTTTGGCCGAACCCTCGCCTCCGCCGCTCGTCTTTTCATCGCTGCCCTCCCCCTGTGCCTCCTGATGTTCGCCGATCGCAACGAGAACAACTTCGAGCCCAAGACCTGGCAGCTCATCCTGGCTATCTGCATGATCGGCCTGGTCGGCACTTTTTACACCATGTTTGGCGGCGTTCGCACTGTCATCTGGATCGACAACATCCAGTTCCTCATCGTCATCGGCGCCGCTTTGCTCAGCGTCGGTCTGCTGCTCCATAGAATCCCCATGCCCTTCTCGCAAATCGTCTCCACCCTGGCCGAGCCCGGCACCGGCCCCATGGGACACAGCAAACTGAGGATCTTTGAGACTTCCACCGACCCCAACCTCCCCTTCACCCTCTGGACCGCCATCTTCGGTACCACCTTCCTCTGCACCGCTGCCTATGGCGTCGATCAGGACCTGGCCCAGCGTTTTCTCGTCGCCAAGAGCGTTGTCCGCGGCGGCCTGTCCCTCCTCTGGGCGCAGATCATCAGCATCATCGTCGTCTCGTTCTTCCTGATAATCGGCCTGCTTCTCTACATCTTCTACAAACGTCCCGACATCATGGGCGCTGCTGCCCCCGCCGGCATTCCCGGCAAATTCGCCGCCTACCCCACCTTCATCCTGAATGAGCTTCCTCCTGTCGTGTCCGGCATCGCTATCGCCGGCTTCTTCGCCATTGCCCAAGGGTCCATGGACTCCGCCATCAACGCCCTGGCTTCCAGCGTCGTCTCCGACATCTACCATCCTCTTCGCCGTCGCCTTGGTTACCCCGATGACGCCAAGAGCAACACCCAAACACCCAAATACGCCGTCGCCCTCATGGGCCTGGTCATGGTCCTCTTTGCCATTGGTTGCGCCATGATCTACGACCAGAACAACCGCACCCTCGTCGATTTCGCCCTCGGCGTGATGGCCTTCGCCTTCACCGGCATGCTCGGTGTCTTCCTCACAGCCCTCCTTACCAACCGCGGCAACACCACCTCCGTCCTCGCCTCTCTCTTTATCGGTGTCCTCACCGTCACCCTCCTCCAACCCAAGCTCATGACCTGGTGGACGCAGCACTTGCTTGGCCATCCTCATACCCTCGCGAGCACGTGGTGGATGCCGGTCGGCACTATCATCTGCTTCTTGGTCTGCGCCGCCGGCCCCTCCCGTCCTCCCGTGGCCAAACGCCTGCCCGCAGAAGAACACGGCTTCGAAGTAGTACCACTCTCCTCAAAGTAGCCCGGGCAGACATCTGTTCGATAGCGTGGCTTGGGCTCGCTTGCTGATGCCTTTCCATCTGTGCTCATCTGTTGCGCAAAAACTCGCACGGGCAAAGATGCCCGTGCGAGTTGTATCCGCGTTTATCTGCGGCCCAAACGATGACTCAATACCCCACCGCCATTCCCGCCATCTGCAACGTCAACCTCTGATCCACCTTCCCCTTTGCATTATCTACCACCAGCACCGAATCCCACTGAATCGGATAGTGAATCACGCCATCCGTTGCCCCGCCCCAATGTCCTGCCGCCTCCCCATCCAGCGACATCGTAATCCACTTCCACCCCATCCAATTCACCGCTCCATACGTTGGCTGAAACGTCTGCCCACTGCTGTCGCGGAACCGGCATCGCAGCACATTGCCGCTCCCATCTCCCAACACCCACATGCCAAGCATCTTCGGCTTCCCTTCCATAACACCGATCTTCTTTGCCGGCATCACCGAAGCAAATCGCCACCCCTTTCCAAACTGATACCCTACCTCGAGTGCTTGTCCGATCCCTATCTGCGGCCCCGGCGTCTTCACTGCTGCCACGGTTATGTCCGCATTACCCGCCACCTTCGCATCCCCATCCAGCGTCACTCGCCACGTGCCTTCCGCTATCGGCAGCGGATCCCACTGCACCGCTGGCGCCGCCGCCATTACCTTCCCCGCTTCATTCGCCAGTTCTACCGCAATCGCCTGCTTTGCCGCCAGCGACTTATCCAACGCAACATTCACCAGCATCTGCGTTTGCCCCGATGCGAGCTCGATCCGCGATGTTGCCGTCACCCCCGCACCATTCAAATGCACCATGCCGCGCACTGCTTGTCCCGAAAGATTTTCCAGGAGCACCGCTGCATTCTTCCCTGCCGTCGGGAGAACCGAAACGCCCAGCGGGTTGGTCGATAGCAACCACACTAGCGCCGTCTGCTCCTCGCTTACACCCTGCGGCACAAACGAAACCTGAACCAGCGAAGCACGCTGATCCCGCTTCGCATACTCGATCGGAATAGCGACCGTCTTCTTCTCACCTGCCTGCACGTCCACCGTTGCTCTGCCGATCACCACCGTATCGGGATCTACCGTTACTTCCAGGCGCCCTTTGATCGGCTTTCCTGCCGGTGGCTCAAATATCACCTGAATCGTCGCCCGCCCATCACCTTGGAGAACGGTCATCGACTCCGCCGGCCTCCACCAAGCCACGCTGCTGCTCTTCGACCGGTCCAGCAGCAAATACTGTGGCGAGATTCCCAGCCGCAACTCGCTTCCCGCCGCAACCGTCTTTCGCTGACCCTCACGGGATACCAGCGTGACTGGCCCCCAATCATTGCGGAGGGTGATGGCGTTCTCCTGCTTGCTGTTCCACGCCACAATTGCCGCATCCTCCCCTTTGCGGAAGATCAGCAGGTAGTCATTATTCCCTGCGCCCATCTCACGCCGCACAAACTGATACCCCGCCAACGTTTCCGCCAAGGTCGTTCCCGCCACATAACTCGCCTTGGGCTTCAAATCCCGATACACCGTCCCAAAGTGATGTTCCGGCTCCTTGGGGTCTGGCCCATCATCTTTCCAGTCATACCAAATGCTCAGCGGCACCCCCATCCACAGATTCATCAATCGCTGCCGAACGATATAGTTCGCCTGTTTCTCCTCATCCATGCCGCCCCACGCCGTTGAGTACCCCCATTCGCCCGACACGATCGGCAGCCTCTTCCCCGGCGCGTACTTTTCCACCAGCAATCTCAGCCGTGCGTAATCGCTCTCCGCCGTCTCCGGAATACGCTGCCGATAGGGATGCACCGACACCGCATCCAGCTTCGCAAACACCCCGAGCTTCCCCATGGTGTCGTAGAATTCCCACGGAAACTCCGATGACGCCGGCCCCATGATAAATGCCTGCGGATCTGCCGCCCGCACCGCGTCAATGGTCGCCAACGCCAGCTTCGAGTAATCCTCGGCGTTCGGCTTGGGTTTCCAGAACTGCGAAATGTTCGGCTCGTTCCAGATCTCCCACAAAACCCCCTTCCCCGCAAAATGTCTCGATGCCGCCCCGGCCCACCGTGCAAATGCTGCCCTCGCCTCGTCGCTATGCGGCGAAAGCCCTTCGTCATAGAGTCGATTGCTATAGTCCAGAATAAACAGACACCGAATTCCCACCTTGCCCACATCTGCCACGAGCCCGTCGTATGCGGAGAAGTCATATTCCCCTTTCCTCCGCTCCGTCCCACCCCACGAGAAATCCATACGCACAAATCTCGCCCCGCCTCCTGCAATGGCTTCCAGTTCCCGCGTATCCGCCTGCGTGAAGTGAATGTTCACCCCGAAGCTGTCCGGGATCGCCAAGGCTGGCAATCCCTGCCTCGACTGCGCCCCGGCTCCTTCCGCGCAGATTGCTGCAACCAATAGTGTGACCCAATATGGCCATGAATTGTGTCGGTATTGACGAGTCATGCCCTAGGTTTAATCATGAAGGTGGGCTCATGTCCATAGCAGCTTCCGGCGTAGGAAAGAATCTTCTTTCCAACCCCGTAGCCCCAAACCCCTCATCCCCATATAAACCCAGGGATACAGGTCTGGGGTGTATATACGGGAAGAATGCGTCAAGAGTCGCAGGGGCATGTCCTGCCCCGGGTGTGCCCAAATATCCGGGCATAATGAGGGGGCTGGGCGAGCGTTCCATTGTGGTCAGATCTGCGGAAGGGGAAGATGTAGTATCGGCTGTTGTGGAAGGCGCCGAAGCCGATCATATCGGTGCCGTGCAGAGAAAAAGCCAGATGACATTGGCGCCTTTGGCGGCGGCTTGGGCTTTGAGTGCATCGACGGTGGTGTCGGCAGTGGAGTTGGGGCCGTATTGGAATTCCCCGGCCACCTCGACGATGCTGAGGTCTTCATAGACGCGTGGGGCTTTCTGGTAGAGTTGGACCGAGGCGGGATTGGTGGTGGGATGAGGCTGGATGGTTTGGTGGGGGTGAGTGACATCCGGCGGCGAAGGCGAGGGCAATCGAGGCGAGGATGGGTTTGGTGGAATGTGGCATGCGCAGTGCTCCTTTCGTGTTCATCGA
>JBLNDH010000720.1:0-9695 GCA_050261455.1 Bacillota bacterium | reverse complement strand
GGGTGCTGGCCAACGGCGGATGCCGCAGCACCGCGATGATCTTGTTGGCCATCTCGTCGATATCCCAGAAGTCGCACTTGAGCGCGTGCGTCAGCACTTCGCTGACGCCGGACTGCTTGCTGATCAGCACTGGGACATCGTGGCTCATGGCTTCCAGCGGTGCGATGCCGAATGGCTCGGAGATCGACGGCATGACGTAGAGGTCGGCCATCTTGAAGACCTTGTCCACATCGGGCCCGCGAAGGAAGCCGGTGAACAGGACTTTGTGCCCGATGCCCATGGCCGCTGCCATCTCGATGACCCGGCGGATCATGTCGCCGCTGCCGGCCATGACGAACTTGACGTTGTCCATGACCTCCAGCACCTTCTTGGCAGCCGCCAGGAAGTATTCCGGGCCCTTCTGAAAGGTGATGCGGCCGAGGAACAGGACGATCTTCTCGTCCTTGTGGATCTTGTACTTCTCTTCATCGAAGCCATTCCCGTTCATGTCGATGGCGTTGTACACGACCTCGACCTTGTCCGGATCCACGCCATACCGCGTGACGCAGATGTTGCGTGTCAAATGGCTGACGGCAATGACCTTGATGGCGCCATGCATGCCCCGGCGTTCGATGTCATAGATGCGCTGGTCGATGTTTTCGCCACTGCGGTCGAACTCGGTGCTATGAACATGCACGACCAGGGGCACGCCCTTGAGGCCCGCGACAGCCAAACCGGCCGGGAACGTCATCCAGTCGTGGGCATGAACAACCTCGAAGCTCTCGTTCCGAGCAATTTCGGTCGCGAGGTTGGCGTATCGCTGAATCTCGGTGAACATGTCACCCGCGTACGGCGAGGCCGACTGGGTGTTGCCAATAAAACCTTGGGTAGCAGGCTTCTTCTGAGCCGGAGCCGGGCTCCCCGCCGTCTCGACGGGGGTGGCTTTGGTCAGCCGCCTCTTCTCCGCGATCGTCTGCTGCGGCGGCTGCTTCGCCGGCTGGCCTTGTTTCTGATACTGTTCGGGCCTGAGATAGGGGCTGCCGATCTGGGCATTGACCGTCCGAAAGGTCACATTTTCGAACTCGTCCAGGCGAAACTCCGTCGAGGGCGCAGCCAATGGCGAATCCTGACGCGGACTCACCAAACGCACATGCGTCGAGAAAGGAGTGGTGACCGGCCGGGGCAACACGAACATCACGTCCGTCCCCAGCCCGCTCATGGCTTTAGTCAACCCATAGCAAGCCGTGCCGAGTCCGCCGCTAATAAAGGGAGGAAACTCCCACCCGAGCATAAACACTCGCATACCGCGCCGCACTTTCTGCCTTTGGACTTAACCTACTTGCGTCCGAATTCCCTGTTCGCCTCTATCCCTGAGCCAGGCCACACACCCACCTGCCCGCTGAACTGCTGGTCAGGCAGTATGGCCTAAAGCCGCAAAGGCGCTAACTGCAAATCACCGCACTGCGTGGAGCTTTTTCACCGCCCCCAACCAATCCAGTTCCTGCGGAGAACCGTGAATGGACGATGGAACGACGATCAAGTTCATTGTCTCGTTCCCGATCATCCATTTGCTCCTGGCATCTCGCGGGACGCGCAGAGATGTCCGGTCCGTTTGGCTAAGTATCGGAGGCTATATAGTCCCGCTTAACCAATATTGTCAATACCAACCCCCCAGATTAACATCCATTTCGTCGCCTATAACCATCATCGGATAGTTCGCTCTCCTTACGTGAAATCGCAAATCTAATACCACAATCAATCCTTGGCCTATCCGTAATGCTCATCGAATCATATTGATATATCACTCCCCCCAATACGAGCGGGATTCGGCACGGTCCTGCCGCCGATCGGGCTTACTCACCTTTGGCGCAGAAGCTGCGCCCTGCCGATTTGCCTGCCTGGGGCTTGCTGAATAGAGTGGCACGCATGGACCCAGTTGTGTCGACAGTGCCCGCTATTTACTCGCCACGTCCCAGGCAGACGCGGATGTCATTGCTTGAGCGTTTGGCGGCGCTGGCTGTTGCGTTGGGGTGCTTGGCTGTTCTGGCAACTGCCTTGATCCTGCCGCCGAGTCCCGGTGGCGTGGGGACTCATCGCGGGCTGGGGCTGGACGCGTGCTCATTGCTCGTCCGCACGGGGGTTCCCTGTCCGACGTGTGGGATGACCACCAGTTTCAGCTATTTCGTGCGAGGTCAGGTTCTGGCCAGTCTTTACGTGCAACCGATGGCTACGGTCCTGGCTTTTCTGGCGGCGCTCACCTTTTGGGCGGGGCTTTACGTTGCGATGACCGGTCGTCCTGGTCATCGGCTGTTGCGATCAGTTCTGCCTCGGTATTATCTGATTCCGCTGTTCACCCTGGCGGTGCTTGCATGGGTGTGGAAGATTGGCATCCATTTGACCGGGCACGATGGGTGGGGCTGATGTGGTTGTGGGCCAGCATCTTATAGGAACGAATGGATCTTCATGCGGGAGCGTCTGTGATGGCTTTTCCAAAGACCCTGCTATCGTTGCGGTTCGGGAGCTTGGCCACCTTGGTGATGCTGGGCCTAGTCCTTTTGCTGGTGGGGGGGTGCGGGAATGATCGCAGTCTGTTCGATGAGGGGGAGCCGGAGGAGAGTCCGGCACTGACTTACAAGGGGTTGGCGGGGCAGAAGTGTGCGATTCTGGTGTGGGCGGATAGCCGGATTCGTTCGGAATACAATCAGGTGCAAGTCGATTTGGGGCGGTTACTTGTGGCGGATTTGGCGCCGAAGAAGGAGGGGGAGAAACCGGACCCGACGGGGGTTCAGTTCATTGACCCTCGGTCGGTGGTGCGGTTCCAGCGGGAGCATCCGGAGTTCGATGGGATGGCGGTGACGCAAGTGGCTCCGAAGCTGGGGGCGGCGCGAGTGATCTATGTGGAGATTTCGGAGTTGCAGACGCAGTCGCCGCGATCGATTCTGCTGCTGAGCGGCTATGCTAAGGCAACCCTAAGAGTGGTAGAGGTTTACGACACGGAAGTCAAAATCGCCTTTGAAGAGCCCGGCATTACGGTCCATTATCCGCACAACGCGCCGGCGGGGGTGGTGCCCAATGACCAGGTCAATGAGCAGAGCATCTACCAGGGCACGTTGACCAGTCTGGCCAGCAAGCTGGCGGCTCGGTTGAAGGTCAAATAAGGGCAATTTTGACCTCCGGCGGTCCACCGACGATCCACGGGGAACCGCTTGGGAACCTCCGCCAATCCACCGGCGACCCTCATCCGACCTCTCCCGTTTCAAACGGATCGTACTCCAGGACGATCTTGGGGGCCGACGTGGGATCGAACTGAATATCGCCCTGTTGGGGTGCGATATTGGTCGATAGGGCCGGCTGCAGGGTTGCTTCCAGTTGTTGCATGAATGCTTCGAGATTGATGCCCATGAAGCGCTGCGGGAGTTGCTTGAGTTTGGCGGTGTACGTTCGATGCAGACTTTGCACGCCCCGGGGGTTGGATCGGCGGTAATGTTCCAGGGCGACGGCCGCCTGGATAAGGCCTTGGTAGAACGCACGCTTGGCCCCGGTGGCATGGTGCCAGATTTCCTCCCAGGTTTCATGGGCCTCGAAAAAGGACTGCTCGTTGAAGAGACGAATGCCTTCCAGATAGAGCTTACGCTCCTGATCGGGTGGCATAGGGTTCTCAAATGACATGTCCTATTTTTATGCCGCAGAAGGATTGAAGGCGAGCATCAAAAGGATGATTCCGGCTGCTGCTACTTGCTGGGGGGTTTGCGGGTGGAATCGCCGTAGTACAGATCCAAATAGAAGTAGAGCAGGGTCTTATCGCCGAGGGTGCGGGTTCGGGAATGGCGGAAGTGGAACTTTTCGAAGAGCTTGATGGCCGGCTCGAGATCCATGGAGGTGTCGAGGGTGACCTTGAGGTGTTGCTTGTCGCGGCAGAACTTGATGGCGGTTTCAAGCAACGCGCTGCCGATGCCACGACGGCGGACATCGGTCTTGACGCGGAGGCGGCGGATCTCGCCTTCTTCGGATTCGTATTGTTGGACGCCGATCATGCCGACCACTTCGCCGTTGGGGTGCTCGGCGACCCAGAAGTGGCTGTCGGGCGAGCTCATATAGGCGCTTTGGATGTCGTCGATATCCAAGCCGGTGTCGTTCTTAGCGTTCTGGCGGCCGATGGGGCCTTCCAGGTAGAGGCGGCGGCAGACCTCAGCATCACTCGGCGTGAAGCTGCGAATCAGCACGGGGATAGGGGGCAACTCCGACACGGCGTCAGATTCTATCATGGGTCGGGTGTTGGTGAAATGGAAGGGCGGCAGATGATGTGGGGCGGAACCCAAGGCCCGAAAAGGGGGAGCGGCGGAGGGGCGCAGGGCCGAGGGGATTTCGGTTTTGCGGGGGCGGACGCTCGGACGGGGAAATCCGGGTCATCGCGTCGCTCTGAGCCCGGCGTGGAAGAGCGCGTTGCGGGAAGGGGCGCAGCCCCGAAGGCGAAGCAGAGTGACGGAGTAACGGAGTGGGGGAGTGACGGGGTGGAGGTGAAGGCCGCCGTGAGGAAACAAAACATTGCGATTAGGAGGGCAGAATCGCGATCGGTACGGCGATGATCGCGATCACCGTCGGCAATTCCACCAGGGTAAAGGCGTTTCGTCGCGACTGGCAGAGTAACCGATCCGCTAAAGCGGACCCTACGGGCTTCAGCCCTTCATTCTCTTCCCTGCTTGGGAGTCAAATGCCGCGTGCGTATCGCCATGCTTTGGGGGTCCCCTTCACCAGCAATAATTGGCCGGTAGCGTCCTCCGTCATTCGGTAACAGCGATAACCACCTTGCCACGGCCCAATCGCTGTTGGATCTTCCTCGCGTAGGCTGCGCCGGCCTGCGCGAATGGCACGACTGCATCGACCACCGGCTGAATCTCACCCGTGTCCAGCAGGTTTCCGATCATGGATAGCTGCGTCTGATTGGGCTCGACGATGAAATAGGCGTTCTTCGTCCTCTGGTCCGTTGCTCCCTCGCTGCTGGCTGCAACCGTGACCAACCGACCTGTTGGTTTCAGAACACCCCAGGAACGCTGCAAAGTGTCCCCGCCGACGGTATCAAACACGACGTCGATTGCCGCGATGCTCTCCTCGAAACGCGCAGTCCGATAATCGACTACCTGCTCAGCCCCGACGTGGAGGAGGAACTCTTCGTTTCGCGCGGACGCCGTCGTGATCACATGGGCTCCGTGCCGGCGTGCAAACTGAACTGCGAAGCTGCCCACACCGCCCGAGCCGCCATGGATCAGAACGCGCTCGCCTGCCTGCAGATGGGCGCGATCAAACAATCCCTGCCAGGCTGTCAGTGCGCCAATCGGGACCGAGGCGGCTTCGGCGTAGGATAAGCGACGCGGTTTTGGGGCGATCCATTCGGGTCGGGTCAGGCAATAGTCTGCTGTCGCACCGTCTGCGAACCAGTCATTCATGCCGTAGATTTCGTGCCCAACCCCGACGCCACTTGTCTTGGGGCCGACGGCTGCAACGGTCCCGGCGAACTCGTGGCCGGGTATGGCATGATGCCGTTTCTCCCCCGTCTTCGTGTGTAATGTGGGGTACCAAGACAACTCGGTTGAGGTTATGCCCGCTGCCTGGACGCGAACGAGCACATCGCCCGGCCCCGGCTTGGGCTGGGGAACATCTTCCGTCAACAGCACTCGCGCTGCCGAATCGTCCAATTGCCAAGCTCGCATGAAACACCTCCCCGCAAGACTTGGAGGTCCGGAAATGGAACCGAAGCATATGCCATGCCGCACCAAGTCCGAGGAGAGGGGCATCCGAGCTGATTAATACTTGCCCCCTTTGGGCCTTCCACCCGGCTCATCCGCAATTCCTCGTCCTCCTCCACCCGCAAAATCTCCACCGCATCTTTCGCCGTATCCAGCAGCCCCAGCGTCCTGGGCCGGGCCCGGTGCAACGCTCCCGGGTTGATCACATGGATCCGCCCCACCCGAATATCCTGCGGCACATGCGTATGCCCCTAGTAGTCTGTCAGGTGTGGAGTGCCGGGAAGAATTCGGGCCGGGGACGGCCCGGCTCAATTGGCAGACGGAGATCACTCGGCAATCCATGACTGACGGACCACTAGCATAGGTAATCATACTGCTGCTCATGCAACAGCCGGCGCTTCAGCCGGTGATCATCCCCATGCATCAGCGCCGCCCGTTTCCCGTCGATCGTCAGATCGCCAAAACTTCCATAACAGGCGATCTACAGCTTTTCCGCATATTGCTACAATTCCATGCGGTCGTAATCGCAGTTGCCCCACACAAACGCGGATGGCAGGCCTGCCACAGATAATCCAGCACCAGGCAGGATCCCACATTCCCGCAATGCAGGAAATACTCCGCCCCCCGCTCTTTGAGTAATTGCACCGCCGCCGCGGTCATTGCCGTGTTGTCGTGCGTGTCACTGAGAATGCCAATCAACGTGAAGCGGATTGTATGCGATCACGCCGCTTCCGGAGCAGAGCCCCTTCCGTTTGCCCTTCGCCCGGTACTCTGGAACATTATACATCAGCGGTGTAGAGGCAGGGGTCAGGGGAGAGGGGTTGGGGTCAGAGTTGCAGGGGCTGGATGAGTCCAACGAAAAGCGAAAGTGACGGAGCGGCAAGGACGCAGGGATGAATCCCTGGGCTTGGATGCAGTCGAGCACTTTCGGTGTTGGGACGGTTTATTCAGCCAAGCGACTGAAGGGCGGAAATCCGGGGCATCGCTGTGCTCGGAGCCCGGCGTGGAAGCGCGATGAGCGGGAGAGGGAGAAGTCCTGGAAGGCGGGCGAACTCCGATATACGGGGAATAACATCAACGCTGGTAAGGATAGGGGTCTCTGTTCGTCGGCGGGCTCGTAGTACAATTCGGTCCATGTTGATTGGGATTCTCAGTGACACGCATGACAACACGGCGGTGACGGCGGCGGCGGTGGATCTGCTCAAAAGGCGGGGGGCGGAATACTTCCTGCATTGTGGGGATGTGGGGTCGTGTTTGGTGCTGGATTACCTGGCGGGGCTGCCGGCGGCGTTTGTGTGGGGCAACTGCGATAGCGGCCGGGTGGAACTGCAGCGGTATGCGGAGAAGCTGGGGATTACCTGTTGTGGGGCGTTTGGCGATCTGACGCTCGACGGGAAGCGGGTGGCGCTGATGCATGGAGATGATTACCGGCTGAAGCAGCGGCTCTTGCGTGAGCAGGAGTATGATTACTTGTGCCAGGGGCATACGCATGTGCCGCAGGATATTCGGGTGGGGCGGATTCATGTGATCAATCCGGGGGCGTTGCATCGGGCCCGGCCCAGGACGCTGGGGCTGCTGGATACGGCGAAGGGCGCGGTGGAGATTTTGCGGGTGGAGGAGGATGAGGGGCTCAGGATGAGCCGGGGAATGGAGGGGGAGGTGCGGAGGCGGCGGAGCTTTTAGAGCGGGGGTTGAGGTCGTGTAGAGATGGGGCGACGGCTTACCGCCTGGCTGCGCGAGGGTTTTCGTAAATGCATGGGCGGGTGAGCCTATGCCAGGGTTGCGCAGGGGCTTCTTGCCCGTGCTACATTTTGTTGCCACAGATGGGGCACAGATGAACACAGATAAGATGTATGGGCGGGCCGCCCATACCACGTAGAGATGCGTATGGACAAGATGCCCGGGCTACGTTTACTGCCACGGATGGGGCACGGATGAGCACAGACAGAGTGTGGTGATGGGGAAGGGGCTGGCAGAGGGGGAGAAGCACTGCTGGGGCTGCATGAGTGGGTCGGCCATGTCACGGTCGTGCCCCGGGCTACGGTGTAGGCGACGCCCGCTACACGGAATCGAAAACTGCTGTAGGGGGTTCGGATTGAATGGGCAACGGAGGCAGAGCGGAAAGGGGGTAAAGCATTTTCCCGTGCGCCATATCGAGTCCCGATGCCCTTATCTTGGTTTGTTTTCTCCCATGAGCCCAACCCATGCGGCCAGCGCTTCTGCCGGATACGTCAGATGTGCCAGTTTCTTCGTCGATGTTTCCCCCTTCTTGTTCACCGTCGCCAGTTCCAGCTTCACATCCACATCCCCTTCCCCCACGCACCCGTCGCAGCATGCTACGGTCACCTTGAGCGGCCCATCCGCATCGGTTCCCTTTGCTGCCTTTGCGGCCTCGAGGTCCCCCGCCACAGCGGCTGTGACGAACGACTGCATGTTCCCGCCGGCTGCTCCAATCGTCTTTGCCTGCTTCCACCGGCCGCACTTTGCACAATAGGGGGCCACGGCCGCCGTATGCACCATCAGGAACGTCAATCCGGCAACGATCAGAATCTCGAGCACCCAGTACACGTACGACCCCCAGAACCCCAGATTCATCGGCTTGCCTCCCGAATGCGCCGCCCGCTTGATCTTTACGCCCTGCTCTGCCGCGAAATTCATATAGTCGAGCATGTTTCGCACGGATGCCATACGCAGCAGCGATTCTGCCACCTGCCGG
This sequence comes from Bacillota bacterium, assembly GCA_050261455.1. Classification (GTDB taxonomy): domain Bacteria; phylum Planctomycetota; class Phycisphaerae; order Tepidisphaerales; family Tepidisphaeraceae; genus JAPLNB01. Next base: position 1,256 of record JBLNDH010000720.1, on the reverse strand, counting down.
TCCGCAGGGCTAAGGTCGGGCTTTACCGCCGCCATGCGTTCCTGAGGCGCGAGCTGTGCGACTTCCCGCAGCGCCGGGGGCAGTTTGTCCACCATCCCCTTGAACTCCTGGTAATCGAAATAGTGCATCATGAACATCGCCATCGCCCCGCCCACGAACCCAGCCAGCCCTCCAATCCAGGGATTTCGCACCCGTCCCTGCCGGATCATGCGAACCCCTACCGCTCCCAGGCCCAACCCTATCGCCGCGGGGAAGAGAAAGATCAGATAGAAGTATTGCGCGATCCAATGCGCCGCAAAACCCAGCCCCGCCCCCGCGATCGCCAGTGCCGAAACCAGCATCATTACCCCGCCGGCTTCGAACCCTCCATTGGCCCGATATGGCCTGACCTGATACCGCGACAGTTTCGTCCCGCACGCAGCCGATCCTGGAGTTTCCATGGTCATGACACCACCCAGTAATGTGTTTCGCAAACCCACGCGATGCGGAGCATCCTACTGTAAGCAGCCGTACGACGGCAACAATGCTCAACTGACTGATTGGGGATCTGATTCCATGGGGCGCAGGTGGTCGGCCCCGGGGGCGATAGGGTCGGATGTTTCCCTCCTCGGGTCCGATGGCATATGGGGAAGGCAGAGGGGGACACAGAATTGGGAATTGCTGTGATGTAGGACATTCTGCGGTATCGTCAGAATCGCGCGTGTTTGTGCTGAGTCGGGGTGGTGTGCGTAAACAAGCGATGAAATGGTTCGACCCTGCGGAGGCGTTTTTCTGATTGCCGTTGAGGGTAGTCGATGGCATCAGGGTGACGATCAGGGGGTGGGTTGCTGGCGTGGGGAGGGGTTTTCCACGGCAGGGCCTTTGGGTTTCGCTGGGGCGTGGCAATGGGAGGCGGGTAGGCGTCGTCTTTTTATTGCCGGGGGTCTGCGACAGTGGACGAACCGGCGGGTTTAATGCACACTATGTGCGGTAACGGGCGTCCCATATTTCTAGCGGAGTGTCAAATGCTACCAGGGCTCGTGAAGGGTCGGGGTCGAGATCGGCGTGTTGCGAACAGCAAGGCAGCATTGAGAGAAAAGGCGGCCCGCCTTTTGGGGCGGTGTATTGAGAGCCTGGAAGAGCGGCGTCTGCTCTCCGCTCCGAGCATTACGGCGATCAGCGATACGCAGGTCTGGAACGGCAGGAGCCTGATCGTGCCGATCACGGCCAGCGATGACGATGGCAGCCGGCTGACCTATACGGTGACGAGCAGCAAT
>JBLNDH010000719.1:0-13607 GCA_050261455.1 Bacillota bacterium | reverse complement strand
GGCGGCTCGCACGTTGGGGGCAAGTCGTCTGGATGCTTTTGTTACGATTTCGCTGCCGCTGGCTCGCCATGGGATCATCGCTGGGTGTGTCCTGGCTTTTGCCAGGAGCATGGGGGAATTCGGGGCGACGATTATGATTGCGGGCAACATTCCGGGACAGACGCGAACCATTCCCCTATATATCTATAGTCAGCTTGAGTCGCCGGGCGGGTTGGAGCAGAGTTGGCGGCTGGTTGTCGTTTCGATTCTGCTCTCGGCGGCGGCGTTGATGATCGGCGAGTTTTTGGAACGGCGCGGGCAGGGACGTGTATCGGCGGTGTGAGACTCTGGAAGTGGTTTAAGATCCGGGGCGTCGCGTTGCTCCGAACCCGGCGTGGAGGTTAGGAAACAGCATCTTATGACGAGCCTTCATTTCCAATGCCGGCACAGGTACCCGAGCGGGTTTGAGCTGGATGCAGTGTTTGACGTCGGCGACGGGGTGACGGCGATCTTTGGGCCTTCCGGCAGCGGCAAGAGCACGATTCTCAGCATCATGGCGGGGATTCTGAGGCCCCAATCGGCGCGGATCGAGTTTAACGGCCAAGTGCTCGTGGACACCGCGGCCCGCATCTGCCTGCCGCCGGAGGATCGCCGTATTGGGTTTGTCTTCCAGGACCATCTGCTATTTCCTCATGTGTCGGTGAAGGAGAATCTGCTCTATGGCCTGCGTCGGCGGCCGCTGAGACATATTGATTTTGATCGGCTGGTTCAGATCCTGGATCTGGGCGAACTGCTGGATCGATACCCGCATACCCTGAGCGGAGGGCAACGGCAAAGGGTGGCATTGGGGCGAGCTCTCCTGCGTGGGCCGGAGCTGCTGTTAATGGATGAGCCCTTGGCTGCGCTTGATGCGGCAGTGAAGGATCGAATTCTGTCTTATCTGGAACGGGCCATTGGCGAATGGAAGGTGCCGACGTTATTCGTCAGCCATGACCAGACGGATGTCAGGCGATTGGCGGAACGAGTTCTGATTCTCGAATCGGGTCGCGTGGTGGATACTGGGCCGACATCGACCACGCTCGACCGGGCGGTACTGGTCAAGATGGGATCCCACCCTGGGCCGGTCAATCTTCTGTGTGTGAGCCATATCCATCGCACAGGGGAGCACTGGGAAGGTCGGATTGGATTGCAGCCGTTGTATTTGCCAGGGGAGCTTGAACTGGAAGGGCCAGTCGCCTACGTGCGATTCATGCCGAAGGATGTGACGCTGGGGCAAGGCGATGTGGCTGGCGTGAGCACGCGCAACCGGCTTCGTGGCACGGTGCGTGAGATTATCACGGTGGATCACAAGGCGTTCGTGGCCATTGATGTGGGGCAGTTTCTCTGGGCCGAGGTGACTCTGGATGCGGTGCGGGAGTTGGGGCTGCGGGCGGGTGGGGATGTCGTCTGTCTGATCAAGGCAAGCGTGATACAGGTTGTGGGGTGATACGATGCAAACGCATCGGGTGACGAAGAGCACTGAGGGGCGGAGGCAGGAGCCCGGCCCTGCGGGCCGCCGCTAAACGGGCTCGGGAGAAGTCTGGGGACTGGCGGTCCCGTGGGGGGTGAAGCAGGGGATCCACGGGCATCATGTTCAAGATGACCGAGGTACGGTGTGGCGAGTACCCGCTACACGGAATCGGAGACTGCTGTAAGGGCAGATTGGGCTGGTTCGTTACTGGCGATCGAACAGGTCGCTGCGGCGTTCTTTCCAGGTTCGGTGCTGCATGTCGCCGAGCCAGGGCTGGTACAGGTTTTGGGCCAGATCGACCTCGGCGACGGCGACGGGGCGATCGGTAGTGGCTTCGGCGAGGACTTTGCCTGTCGGATCAACAATGAAGCTTCGCATGTCGTAGGTGGATGAGACCAGGTGGATGTGGTTCTCGATGGCGCGGGCCCGGGCCAGGGTTTCGCTGCCGCCCCAGATGGGAAGGGCAATGATTTCGGCCCCGCCGAGCGCAAGCTGCCGGGCTGCTTCCGGGAATTGGAGATCCCAGCAGATCATCATGCCGATCCGGGCCCGTTCGGTTTGGAAGACGGGAAAGCAGTCGCCGGGCGTGATACCGGCTTCGACTTCTTCCTGGGGGAGATGGGTCTTGCGGTAAGTACCGATCAATTGGCCAGCGCGATCGATCAGGACCGAGGTGTTGTACACCACGGGCTCCACGCGTTCATAGATGCCGGCCACGATGCAGGTGTTGAGTTTCCGAGCGAGTTGGGCAAGTGTTTGCGTGGTGGGGCCGGGGATGGGCTCGGACACGTCGTAGTAGGATTTGTTGGTGCCGGCGACGGTAATGCCTTCGGGGAGGCAGAGCAGATCGGTCTGTGGATTGGCACTCTCCACGATTTGGCAGAACCGGGAGACGCTCTCGGCGGCTGAACGCGTTTGCCGCGGCCGATGGTGTACCGTGGCCAGGCGTATGGGCCGGGGGGAGGGTGCATCGAGTTCCGTCACGGAGATGCGATCCCAGCAGAGGGTTCCGCCCGGGGCCCATCGGAGTTCAAGTTCGATGGTGACACTGCTGACGCCGTCGGGTGCACGCGTGGTGTAGTCGATGACGGACCAGTTGCCAAGCTGGCGAGTGGCAATCGCCGCATCGGGTTGGCGGGGACGTTGGCCCTTATCGTCGGACCAATCGAGTCGAACCGACACGCTGTGCCGCTCGTGAAGGATGCCGGTGGGAAGATAATGAGCGACAATGCGGTAGAGCGAGCCGGGGATGATCCCCTCAATGCGACGTTTCCACGCCCCGATGGCCGCCCCACTGCAATCGATCGAACGAATGCGCAGAGCACCTTGGCCGTCGTGACTGCCGTAGGGGTCGATGTCGAGAATGGGAGAGATCGTGGGCCGGGGAGACCAGGGATACCAGCCCAGGCATGACTCATCAAAGTGCGAGAAGGAGGCGAGGAGATGCATATGCGGACATTTGTTTCATGCGGGGGACGCGATGTCAACAGAAATCGGGGCGTTGGCAAACCCCGGATATCCATCCGGGGCTTTGCTCCAAGGTGGACACGCTCAAGATCTTTACGCGGTCAGGTGCAGGATCAGGAACATCACCAGCCAGACGCCGTCGAGGAAGTGCCAGTACATGGCGATATGGCGGACGCCATAGCAATGTTCGTGATCATAGCGGTGATGGGCGGCGCCGAGGTTGACGCGGATGAGCCCGATGATCCCACCCAGGACGTGTAAAGCGTGCAGGAGGACGAGGAAGAAGATGAGGCCATAGAGGGGAGTTTTTTGGCCTTCAACCGCCTGGTGCTGCTTCAGCAGACTGATCAGGGCCGGTGTCTGGACTGCGACGAAACCAGCGGCCAGGGCGAGAGTGGTTACAAGATAGATACGGAACGGCCGGTGACGTTCGAGGCGAATTGCATGAACGGCGCGGTGCATGGTGACGCTGCTGAGAAGAATCAGAGCGGTGCTGAGCCAGAGAGCGTGCGGCAGGTGAATGGCGCCACGGGTGGCACCCTGGGGGCCGGTGCGGATGGCGATGTAAGCGATCATGCTCGCGGCAAAGAGCATGGCGAGTGCGGCGAGGAAGAGCCACATTCCGAAGGTGCCCATGCGAGCAGGTCGAGCGAAGACGCGATCCAGGCTACCTTCAAGCGAACGGATTGGGTCGTCGGTGGACATGGGATTGTTACTGTTCGACCATGCCGCTGGGCGGCTGATAGTTCACGTTGTAGTTCGTGCTGTCCAGGATCGCGGCACCGATGAAGACAACTACAAAGAGCAGCGCCCCGATCAGTATGACGCCATAGAACGGGCTGTCGTAGCGCAGGTGCATGAAGTAGAGGGCGACGAGGGCGGCCTTGGTCACCGCAATGCCCAGGGCCAGCCAGATGTTGAAGGCACCCAGATCAACGCGAGTGACGGCGACGGTCAGGACTGTCAGAACCAGAAGGGTTGCGAAGACGCCCAGGAGGACGCGGGGCGGGACGATGTGAGCCGCGTCATGTTCGTGGGGGGCGGCTGCGGGTTGGCTTGAGGCTATCGTGGTCATGCGGGTCGTGTCTCCTAGTGAATCAGGTACAACAACGGGAACAAGAAGATCCAGATCAGGTCTACCAAGTGCCAGTACAAGCCGACCAGATCGACGGGCGTGAAGTACTGGCTGGTGAACTCCCTCTTGATAGCGCGGCTGAGGACCCAGCTAATCAGGCCCATGCCGATGAGCACGTGCAGACCATGCAGGCCGGTCATGAGGAAGTAGACGCTGAAGAACGCGTTTACGCGTTCCTGTTCGAGTCTGCTGAGGTCGGCAAAGCGGATATCGTGCTCGGCGGCCGTCTCATTAGGCGCCAAGCCGGCAGGGGCGACGAAGGAGGGTTTGATTTTCGGCTCATCGGCAGTCCCAGCGTTGGGATCAACTCCATTGGCATTGGGCCTGGGCAGGCGCTGAGCTACGGGAGCCGTTGGGGCGTGAGCAGTGTGCTCCTCTACCTTGGGGCCCTTGTATTCCAAGCTGTACTTGTTGGAGGCCCCCACCCAGAGGTGATGCTTCCATTTCTGGTGGTATTCGACGCTTTTGATGCCCATGAACCCCAAGCCGCCCAGGATGGTCAGGGCCAGGCAGATAATCAGGCCGCGCTGCTTGTTGATCTGGGCACAGCGTACGGCCCAGGCCATGGTGAGACTGCTGGTGATGAGGATGATGGTGTTGATGCCGCCCAGGGTCCTGTCCAGGTAGCGGTGGGCATAGGCGAAGACATCGGGGTGATTGTGGCGGTAGACGGCATAGGCGCAGAAGAGACCGCCGAACATGAGAATTTCGGTACTGAGGAATACCCACATGCCGAGCTTGTTGGACTGGTATTGCTGCTCGGGCGTGGCGTAATGATGCGCCAGGAAGGGTGGATGCGGCTCGAGATGCGCCTCGTGGGTGACGGTCGATGGGATGGTTTGCGGATCACTCATAGGTCAAGTACATCACAGAGTGCGCAGGGGCGAGATGCCCGTGCTGTGTCATTTCAGTGGGTCGAGACGGTCTGGCCTTCGGTCGGATGTTCCTCCCTGCGGACCCAGTTTTCGGTTGTGGGGTCGTACTCCCATTTGTTGACATCGTAGGGATCGTCGGCGACGGGTTGGACGGCGAAGTTGTCATGGGGCGGCGGCGAGGCGGTGCGCCATTCGAGGGTATTGGAGCCCCAGGGATTGGAGGGGGCTTTGCGACCACGCAGGAGCGAATGGAGCCAGTTGAGGCCGACCATCACCAAACCAAGAGCCAGTATGTAGGCGCCGACCGTGGAGATATCGTGATAGGTCTGGAACTTGGCGGGATAACTGGCATAGCGGCGCGGCATGCCCAGGGAGCCGGCAACGAACTGGACAAAGAACGTCAGGTTGAAGCCGAAGAAAACTATGAGGGCAGCGATCCCCCCCCACCGCTCGCTGTACATGCGGCCGAAGATTTTCGGCCACCAGTAGTACATGCCGCCGAGGAACGCGAAGAGGGTGCTGCCCATCATGACGTAGTGGAAGTGGGCGACGATGAAGTAGGTATCGGTCAGATGAACGTCGGTGGCCAGAGCGCCGAGGAACAGGCCCGTCAGGCCGCCGATGGTGAACAGCATGATAAAGCCCAAGGCGTAGAGCATGGGGGTCTTGAGGCGGATCGAGCCGCCGTACAGGGTGCCCAGCCAATTGAAGACCTTGATGGCGGAGGGGATGGAAACGCTGAAGGTCAGGAGGCTGAAGATGGCATTGGCCAGGGAGGACTGTCCGGAGACGAACATGTGGTGGCCCCAGACGAAGAAGCTGAGCAAAGCGATAGCGATGGAGCTGTTGGCGATGAAACTGTAGCCGAAAATGTGTCGGCGACTGAAGGTGGAGATCAGTTCGCTCATGATTCCCATGGCCGGGAGGATCATGATGTAGACAGCCGGGTGGGAGTAGAACCAGAAGAAATGCTGGTAGAGGATCGGGTCGCCGCCGAGTGCGGGATCGAAGATGCCGACGCGCAGGATGCGTTCGGCAGCCAACAGCAGGAGGGTGATACCCAGGACGGGGGTCGCGAGAATCTGGATGATGCTGGTGGCGTAGAGGGCCCAGAGGAACAGGGGCATGCGGTACCAGGTCATGCCCCTGGGGCGGAGCATGTGGATGGAGGCGATGAAATTGACGCCGGTCAGGATGGAGCTGAACCCCATGAGGAAAGCGCCGAATGTCGCCGGCACCACACCGGTGAGAGATTTGGTGGTGGCATAGGGGGTATAGAAGGTCCAGCCGGTATCGAGGCCAAAACCGCCGGGGAGATTGATGCCGGCGGCCCCGAGTACGCCACCGAGCAGAACATAGACGAAGAACAGGCCACCGGCGGCGAACAGGTAGAAGCTCAGAAGGTTCAGGCGTGGGAAGGCGACATCCTTGGCGCCGAGCATGATGGGCAGGACGAAGTTGCCGAGGATGGCGGGAATGGCGGGGATAACGAACATGAAGACCATGACCGCGCCGTGAAGGGTGAAGACATGGTTGTAGAAATCCCAGGCACGTTTGGCGACGGTGGGGTCGGCGGGATTGCCGCCGAAGGTGAAGGTGGGCCCGGGAGTGAGCAATTCGGTGCGAAGCATGACGGCGAAGACGCCGCCGAGGAAGAAGGAAGCGAGGATCGCGATCATATACATGATGGCGATTCGCTTGTGGTCCAGAGAAAAGAACCAGGACCGCAGGCCACGACTATGCGTCAGATAGTTATCAACCTGGGCGTGTGCTTCAGGTTGGGGCATTAACAAAGACATCTTAGACTCCGTGGGGGCTGAGGCACCCCCAAGTACCTAATGAGTTGGCGAACCGACCGGTTGCCCCCCAGATGCCGGGGCGGTTACTGGGGCAGTGGTCGGGCCGGCCAGCGATCCTTTGTAGTGGGCACTGATCGATTTCAGGTACGCGATCAGTGCGGTGACATCCTTATCCGAGAGGCTGCTTTTGAAGCTCGGCATCACGTTATCGAAACCATCCACGATCTTGGCGGCGGGCTCGTAGATGGATTCGCGGATGTAGTTCTCGTCGGCGACGAGTTTCTTGCCACCGCTATAGGAGACCTCGTGGCCGAACAGGTCCTTGAAACTGGGGCCAATGAGTCGGGAACCGTCCGTGGAGTGACACTGCATGCAGCCGCGACGTTCATAGAACATGCGGCCGGCTTCTGCGGGACTCATCTGGGTTTCCCAGTTGCTGGCTTTGGCAAGCCAGTTCTGGAAATCGGTCGTGTCGTGGATGATAGCCTTGGTGAGCATGCGGGAGTGATTGGTGCCGCAGTACTCGGCACAGTAGATGTCGAAGGTGCCTATTTGGGTGGCGCGGAACCAGAAGCGATTGTAGCGGCCGGGGACGGCATCTTTCTTGATGCGAAAAGCGGGGATGAAGAGGCTGTGAATGACGTCGTCGGAACTGAGGACAAGACGGATGGGCGTATCGACAGGGGCGTGAAGTTCGCTGTCCACGTGGCCATTGGGGTAGGTGAAGGACCAGTTCCACATACGCCCGGTGACCTGGATTTCATAGGCATTGGGGGGAACGACGGACATGTGCAGGTAGCCGCGGAAACCATAGTAGAAGATCACGATGACCAGGATGGTGGGGATGAGGGTCCAGGTGATTTCCAAGGCTGTGTTGTGGCTCGTGGCAGCGGGCTGCTGCTTCCCCTCGCGATAGCGATAGCGCCAGACGAAGAGGATCATCAGCACCACGATCAGCACGAAGAAGAAGACACTGATGCCGAGGATGAACCGGAAGAGCCAGTCCACATCGCCGGCGACGCTGGAGGCGCGCTCGGGCATCCAGAAAGCCAGGAACGGATTGAGAATGGGCATCAACATAAAGCTCATGTATTACGTTGCCGGGGCACTGGGGGAATCGGGATGGGATCGACGCTGAGCGAACTCGCGGCGGAGCAGGCGGTAGATGATCCCGCCGAGGATCAGGACCGTCAGGATGCCGCCGAGCCGCATGAGGGTGACGGCGGCCAGGGTGTACTTGCCGGCACTGGCATCGTAGTGGAAGCAGACCAGGAGGAACTGATCCATGACCGAGCCAATCTTGCCTTGGCTGGCTTCGACGAGCGAAAGACGCAGCGTAGACGGATCAAACAGGACGCCATTGAGATAGCGGGAGACCTTTCCGTCAGGGGAGAGGATGATGATGCCGGCGGGGTGGGCATACTCGCCGGTCTTGGGATCGCGCTTGTACTTCCAGCCGACGGACTCGGTAACCTGGTTGATGTTCTGTTCCTGGCCGACGAGCAGATGCCAGCCGCCGGCTTCGGTGGGCTTGCCCAATTCGCTGATATAGCTCTGTTTTTTCAGGTAGGCGAGCTTGGAGGTCTCATTGGGATTGATACTGAGGTAGATGAATTCGTAGTCGGTGCCAGCACGAAGCGGAAGCGGCTTGATGGCGTCAACCACGCCCCTAGAGATCAACCCGCAGAGCATGGGGCATCCGAAGTAGCCGAGTTGGAGGATGACGGGGCGTCCGGGGTTGAAGTATTGGCTGAGTTGAACCTGCTGGCCTCGCTCGTCCTCGAAGGCCAGGTTCAGAGGAACCTGGGCGCCGGGCTTTTGATCGATGCGAACGTCGCGCATCTCGTCAGGGAGATTGGCATTGCCGGCGGGTTGAGTGGCCGGGGCATTCTGGGCATGGGCGAGCGATGGAATCAGGCCAAGGAAAGCCATCAAGAGCATTGTTCGACTATCACACATATCACACCTGTCATTGCACAAGGTTTCTCGGGTCGGTCTGGGACGATACGACGGGCTGGGTTGTGGGGAGGTTCCCCTGGGTTTCGGCCATGATGCGCATGGCCTGGTCGATGGGGATGGCGACGGTCTGCTTCTCGCGATCGATCCAACGATAGCTGTTGAGGCGGACCTGCTGTTCGAGTTTCAGGTTCTCCAGGGAGAGGACGGGATTGTTGTTGTATTGATCCATCTCGGCCTGTTCCTGGCTCATGAACAACGCCTGCACACCGAGGATGATCACGAGCAGCAGGCAGACGGAGACGGCGCCGATGGTGACGATCGCGGGGAAGTTGATGTCGCTCTTGGTTGCCATGGACGATCTCAGATGTTTTCAAAGGCCAAGGACTCCTCCAGACGCGGATCGGCCAGGGGCCGGAGACTGTGACGCGCAGCGGTGCGAATGGCCGCAGCGACGAAAAAGCCACCGATGCCCACCAGCGATCCCAGTTCGGGCAGGCCAAGGTGAACGTGACCATCGAGCTCCGGCAGGATGAGCCAGTACAGATCGAGCCAATGGAAGGCCAGTGCCCAGATAGCCCAGAATGTCAACAGGGTCTTTCTACGCTTCACTTGACGCGACAGGAGCCCGGCAAAGGGGATGAGGAGCTGGCCCAAAAGGAGCAGTGCGCTGACGATGGTCCAGCCATTCATCTGGCCCGTGACGGTTGACAGCCCGCGGCGATGCAGCCAGGCGGTTTCCTCGGGGATGCTGGCATACCAGATGAGCATGTACTGGCTGAAGGCGATGTAGCCCCAGAAGAACGTGAAGCCGAAAAGGAACTTGCCCAGATCGTGGTAGTGCTCGCTGGAGATCTCGCGTTGCAGATAGCCGGATCGTTGCAGGAGGTAAATGGTCAGAATAAGGGTGGCGTAGCAGGCGATCGCACTGCCGGCGAAAAAGTAAACGCCGAAGATGGTGCTGTACCAGTGCGGGTCCAGCGACATGAGCAGATCAAACGCGGCAGTGGTGAGGGTGATGCCGAAGGCGACCAGCGACGGCGCACTGGCGATCTCCATTTTTCGCGTCAACTGGGGATCGGCGTTCTGGTCCTGCGCGGCGGAGAGTTTCAGGTACCAGCGAGCAAGGAGGGACCAGAAACCGAAATAGACCGCCAGACGAAGGATGAAGAAGGCGGCGTTCAAGTAGGGTCGCTTGGCGAGAATCAGAGGGTCCGATTGAAGATCGGTCACGGGGCGAGCCCAGGGGTAGAGGCCACCGTTTCCAAAGACCACCGACAGGACAACGGGGATGGCCAGGATGGCGAAAAGAGGCATCGTGGCGGCAATGTTCTCTGCAAGGCGGCGAATGGCGACACTCCAGCCGGCGCGAGTGACATGCTGGAGAAGGACAAAGAACAGGCCGCCCAAGGCGATGCTCAGGAAGAAGCAGAAGCTGACTAGGTAGGCAAAGAGGAAGCGGCGGAGGCCTTGCTCGGCCATCAGGCCAGCGATCAAGCTGAGGGCCAGGCCTGCGACGCCGGCAATGAAAGCACTACGAGCCAGGGCCTGGCTTTGCGGGCCGAGGGTCAGCCGATCCGGAAGGTTTTCGGGATGTGCAGTTGGCTCAATCACGGTGACGACTCCGAACTAGCGCAGATTCTGCAGCTTCTCCGCAGGGACCACCTTGGCCGGGGCATTCTGGCTGAACTGCAGCGTCTTGAGGTACGCAACGATCGCCCAGCGATCTTCCACGGGGATCTGCGCGCCGTAGCCGGGCATATTGCGGATGCCGTTGTTGATCATGTTGTACAGGTGACCCAAGGATCGCTGGCGGACGGTGTCGCTGTGGAGCGAGGCTGCGGGGACCCACTTGGGCTCCTGCAGCTCGACGGCGCGCGCATTGACGGGGCCATTGCCGTAACCATCCGCGCCGTGGCAGGCGGAACAGTAGATGTTGAATCGATCCTGGCCACGCTGCAGCAGTTCGCGGGTCAGCTTCACCTGCCGGGGCCAATCATTGAAGAAGCTCACTTCCCATTTTTGCGCCTGGGCATTCCATTTCTGGGCAAAGCCGCGGTAGTAGTGGTCGTCGTCCTGGAGCTGGCCCCGGGCGACGGTGCCGAAGATCCTGGGGCGATCGGCCCGACCATCGGCGAAAACTTCGCTGGGCATCTGCTCGCGATACTTGGGCTGGAGGCTCATGTCCTGCGCGATCTGGACGCGAGGCTCGCTCGAAGTTGAGACGCGGGCCCGCGCGATCAGCACGAGGGGGATCCAACTGGCTGCCACGAAGATCAGGAGCGCGGAGATGAGCCAGGACGGAATCGGCGGCCGTTTGCGGGCGCTGGACCGGGGCATAGATGGAGGCGTGCTCTCTGCCATGATCAATCCTCCACCTTCTCGATAGCTACCGCTCCAAGGGCCTTGAGCATGCTGACCACTTGGGCTTCGTCGAACTTGGAATCCGATGAGTCGATCACGATAAAGAAGCGATCGTTGGTCACGCGGCGGAAACGGTCGATCTTGAACAGGGGGTTGTAGAGCATGGGGAGTTTGTTCAAGGCGAACATACCGAAGACGGCCGTCAGGGCTGCGAAGAGGACGGTCAATTCGAAGACGATGGGGATGAATGCGGGAATGCTCAGGAAGGGTTTGCCGCTGACCAGGAAGGGATAATCGATAGCACTGGTGAAGATCTGCAGGCCCAGCCCCACCAGCAGACCGGCGAGTCCGCCGCCGAGGACCAGCCAGGGGAGGATGGTCGTGCGAAGGCCCATGGCATGATCAATGCCGTGTATCGGGAACGGGCTGTGCACATCCCAGCGGGTGAAGCCGGCATCGCGTACCACGCGAGCAGCTTTGACGACGCTATCGACGTCCTCGAACTCCGCGAGAATCCCCACCAGGACGGGGAGGTCCGCAGGAGCGGTCGTCGCGTTTTGGGTGATTTCGGTCGTCATGCGTCACTCCTGGCCTGGGCTGAGGGATCGATCGCCACGGCGCCGTTCTGCACGCGGCCGGCCTCATCGGGCCAGTAATCCGACTTTTTCTCGTCACGAGTGCTTTCGCCATGGACGCCGCTATGGGAGTGGGCCTGGGGCATGACGGTCTTGACCTCGGCCATGGCCACCATGGGGAGAAAGCGGCAGAAGAGCAGGAACAGGGTGAAGAACAGGCCGAAGCTGCCGGCGAGCATGCCCAGATCGACCAGCGTCGGCTTGTAGACGCCCCAGGACGAGGGGAGGAAGTCCCGTGTCAGCGAGGTGACGATGATGACAAAGCGTTCGAACCACATGCCAACATCGACGCAGAGCGCGACGAGCATCATGGCCCACAGACTGGTGCGGACTTTTTTGGACCAGAGAAACTGCGGCGCGATGACGTTGCACGAGACCATGATCCAGTAAGCCCACGCATAGGGCCCGAATGCGCGGTTCAGGAAGGTGAATCGTTCGTACATGCTGCCGCTGTACCAGGCAGTGAAGATCTCCGTGGCATAGGAGTAGCCAACCATAAGACTGGTGGCCAGGAGGATCTTGTTCATGTTCTCCAGGTGCCGGAGGGTGATGATGTCCTTGAGGCCGAAGAACTGCCGGGCCGGGATGGCAAGCGTGATGACCATGGCAAACCCGCCGAATACGGCGCCCGCGACGAAATAGGGAGGAAAGATGGTCGCATGCCAGCCGGGCAATTGGGCGGTGGCAAAGTCGAAGCTCACCACCGAGTGCACCGAGAGCACGAGCGGAGTCGCCAGCGCAGCCAGCAGCAGGTAGGCCCGCTCGAAGCGATGCCAGTGCCGGCTGGAGCCATTCCAACCCAGGGAGAGGATGCCATAGATAATCTGGCGAACCCTGCCCTTGGCGCGATCGCGCAAGGTGGCCAGGTCCGGCACCATGCCAGTGTACCAGAACAACAGCGAGACCGTCGCGTAGGTGGAGACGGCAAAGACGTCCCAGAGCAGGGGCGAGCGGAACTGTGGCCACATGCCCATCTGGTTTGGAATCGGGAACAACCAGTACGCCAGCCAAGGTCGGCCGACGTGAATAGCGGGAAACATCCCGGCGCAGATGACCGCGAAAATGGTCATGGCTTCGGCAAAGCGATTGATGCTGGTCCGCCAATTCTGCCGCAGCAGGAACAGAATGGCAGAGATGAGCGTACCGGCGTGGCCGATGCCAACCCAGAAGACGAAATTGACGATATCGAACGCCCACCCGACGGGCTGATTGTTGCCCCAGACGCCCACGCCAGTGGTGAACAGGTAGATGATGCAGATGCCCAGCAGGCCCAGGAGTGACAGCGAAATGCCGAAGGCGATGTACCACCCCAGCGGCGGCTTGCGGAAGGCGATGTCGCTGACGGTCTCGGTAACGGCGCTAAAGTCCTTCTTCAGGACAAGCGGCGCACGCTGCGTCGGATCATCGAAGGTGTTGTCGATGGCTGGCAACGTCGTATCCGTCGGAATGGATAGCTGCGTTTGCATCGGTTATCCGTGATGCTCCGTACTGGTTTTCGTGGTCTTAACTGGCAGATCCGTCGCATTACGGAGCCTGGCCAGGTACTGCGTCCGCGGTTGCGTATCCAGTTCGTTCAGCAGCGCATAAGCCCGGTTGTTCTTGTGCAGTTGGCTGACCTTGGAGTTTGGATCGTTGAGGTCGCCGAACACGATCGCCTGCGTGGGGCACGCCTGCTGGCAGGCCGTCACGACGTCGCCATCCAGCATCGGCTCATTGCGATTTCGCTTATTGGATTGCACGCTGTGGATGCGATGCACACAGTAGGTGCACTTTTCCATGACGCCCCGCATGCGCACCGTGACGTCGGGATTGAAGACCATGCGTTTGATCTTGTCGATGACCTCGTTCTGCTGGGTGTCGGGAATGCCCAGCCATGGCCTGGGAATG
>JBLNDH010000718.1:0-6361 GCA_050261455.1 Bacillota bacterium | reverse complement strand
TTGGGGCAGGGCTACCAATCTGAACTACGGGGACCCCGTCGAGTTTTTCATGATCCCGGCCGAGAGCGGCAAAGACTATGAGTCGCTTTTTGTAGGATTCGTGAAGCCCAGCGATGTGCATCAAGCCCTCGAATTCATCGGGATGAAGCCGGGCCGAGCGGTTGATTTCCGAGCCAATCACTGGTGGCCCAAAGGCGAACGCGTGCTGATGACGGCGGAGTGGGACCAACCGGCGAACAAAGAGGCTGGGACAGCGGCGATGGCGCAGAAAGTGAGGGTGGAAGAGCTGATTATCGATGTGCGCACTCGCCAGCCGCTGCCGAAGACGGGCCTGGTCTTTACCGGGTCCTATCGCATCAAGCCGGAGGAACCCGGACGGAAAGAGATGTACGCAGCCGATGCGGTCGACCCGCGATCGATTGCATCGGACTTCAACGAAGCGACGTCGGTGCTGGACGTGCCGCGGCTGGCCATCAAGGGAGAGGTGTATGGCTCGCTCAAGCTGAACCCGGCCTATCGCTTTTCGCCGGAGCAGGCGGTGCAGATTGTGCTGGAGCCGGAATACAAGGACGGGCGAACGCGTGTGCGGGATTTGACCCTGCGCGTCAGCATGCCGGCTGGGCAGGAAACCGCGGGGATCCGCGCGGCGAAGTTCGTGCTGGCAGACGAAAAGGGAAAGCCGGCCAGCACCGGAACCACACTGATTCACCTGCTGGCGGCGCTCAACAAGATCGCCGAGGCCGGACAGGATCCGTTTGTCACCGTGGACGTGGATGGCGCCATGACACTGGGGCAGGTGCGTGAACTGTTCAAGCTGCTGATGGCGATGGATACGGAAAATGGCATTCGCATCGAGGCGCCGCCATCGGGGCAACTGTTTTGTCGGGCGTTCTTCCCTAAGGATGAATGGCGCGATCGGAACAAACGGCTGGGGCGGCCTTGGGAACTGCATGCGGGCCTTCTCAACGGTGCAGTGTTGGCGACGCTCATCCTGCCCGCCGATGAGATTGACGACAACGGCGGCTTGGGGGACTTGAAGTTTGAGGTCAAGACCGGCGAGGATGTGGCACGCATCCTGGCGGAAAAGAGCGACCGCTGGTCACAAATGGTGTATGTTTTTGCACCACCGGAAATGACCTATGAGTCGCTGCTGTCGCTGGTGCGGCAGGGGATGAAGACGCATCCGACAATCTACGTATTTCCGCCGAATTGATGCCAATCACCATCAATGGGCCCCACCGCGTAATACCGATGGGCCGGGCGTTCAACGAGGCCGCGTGGCATCGGAAACGCCAGCGTGATCTTTCGGCGAACGGCGGGCAGCTTCGAGCTTGAAGACCGTGATTTCCGGGCGGCACCAGTCCAGGACGCGTTGGCCATACGACAGGCCGCGGTTGACGTAGAGATGCCGGCCATTGATCGAGTAGTAGCCGTGCGTGAAGTGGCGGAATCGATGTGGATAGAAAGCCTGACCAAATGCGGAGGTAGCAATCTGGCGGCCATGGGTATGGCCGGCCAGCATCCATTGCCACTGGTATCGCATCAGGTCGATGCAGTTGGCCGGGTTGTGGTTCAGACAGACAATCGGGGCATGCGGATCGATATCGGCGTAGGCCTTGTCGGGATCCATGTGGCCGGACCATTCGTCATCCAGGCCGACGACGGTCAGGGGCAAGCCTTGACCGCTGCCATGCAGTGACCAGGATTCATTGCGGAGGACGACGATGCCGCGGTTCTCCAAGGATTTTTCGAGAAACGCTGCCCGGCGCAGGCCCTCATTGCGATAGTTCTTGCCGTAGATGCTGTAATCGTGATTACCGAAGATGGCGATGACCGCGCGGGACGCCTTGATCTGGGCCAGGAGATGGGCGATGCGATGGGCGTACCGATAGCCGCCGGTGATCAAATCTCCCGTGACGGCGACGACGTCGGGCTGAAGGTCGTTGATCCAGCGAACGAATTGGAGGAGGTACCGCCGCCAAACGACGGGACTGTAGTGGAGATCGGAAATCTGAACGAGCTTCAGGCCTGCCAACGAGGGATCCAACCCCTGCAAGGGCATCTTTTGCCAATGAATGTCCACCCAGCGTCGATTCACCGGCAGGCTATGCATGCCCGTCAGCCCCACGCTGGACATGGTCATCCAGATGGCTCGACGCCAACGATGCTGGGTATGCCATTCAGGGTGTTTGAGGTAATCGTAGAGGAAGTTCATCTGCCTCCAAAACAAACGCCGCCAAGCGGTGATCGGTTCGCCGTTTTCGGCGATAACCGATTATGCCCCATAACCGGGCGGGAAGCACGGGGGAATGCAAGCCGGTTTTCACGAAGCGTTTAGAACGAGTCTCAAAACCAGAGAGTCAAACGATAACGTCCTCGCAAATCCAAGCTTTGAAACGAGTTCTTAAGATCAACTGATCACGTGCAGAGCCTCCTCCATCTCCTGTTTGGCGTGTCGATCGCCGGCACGGTCGGCAGCCGCGATCCCCGCCACGTATGCCTGCCGGGCTGATTCGACATTTCCGGCTTGTTCATGAATCTGCCCGGCTTGCTGATACGCGGCACAATAGCCGGGCTCCTTCTCCATCACCCGCGTGAGATACTGCAACGCTTCGGCAAGGTTGCCAACCTTGCGGTGTTCCATTGCCAATGCATACAGCAGGAACAGATCGTCTGGCTGGCGTTGGAGCATCTCCTGCAGCTTCTGCATTCGTTGTAGGCTATCGGCCATCGATGGCGACCTCCGCTTTGCACAGAGAAGATCATCATTTGGACAAGCGCAACGGTTGATAGGCCATATGTACGGCCTCGGCAACTGCAGCATTGGTTACATGCCCCTTGATGAGATTGATCCCTTCCGCAAAGCCGGCATCCTCCGCAGCAGCTTGTTCATAGCCTTTGTTGGCGATCTTCAGGGTATAGGGCAGGGTGGCGTTGCAGAGGGCAATGGTGCTCGTCCGCCCCACCGCGCCCGGCATATTCGTCACGCAATAGTGAACGACGCCTTCCACCACATAGGTGGGATCCTTGTGGGTTGTCGGTCGGCTGGTCTCGAAGCAACCGCCCTGATCGATGGCGACATCAACGATGACCGTGCCGTTCTTCATGGGCACCAGATCCTGCCGCGTAACCAGACGCGGCGCTTTCGCTCCCGGGATCAGGACCGCGCCCACGACCAGATCGGCCAGGCGAAGCTGCTCGCGAATATTATGGGCATCGCTGTAAAGAGTGTGGACATTCCGGGGCATGACATCGTCCAGGTAACGCAGGCGGTCGAGGTTGATATCCATGATGACGACGTTGGCGCCCAGGCCGGCGGCGACTTTGGCGGCGTTCGTGCCCACGGTGCCCGCCCCCAGCACCACCACATGCGCCGGCGCCACCCCGGGTACGCCGCCGAGGAGAATGCCCCGCCCCATCATCGGTTTTTCCAGGTATTTGGCCCCCTCCTGAATGCTCATCTTGCCGGCGATCTCGCTCATGGGGGTCAGGCAAGGCAGGCGGCCGTTGCGATCGTGAATCGTCTCATACGCGATCGCGACAATGCCGCTTTCCACGCAACCGGCGGTCAGTTCACGTGAGGCGGCGAAATGGAAATAGGTGAAGACGATCTGTCCCGGATGAAACAGGCTGATTTCAGCAGGCTGAGGCTCCTTCACCTTCACGATCAGGTCCGTCTCTTTGAAAACAGCCTCATGCGTGGGAACGATCGCCGCGCCGACGGCACGATATTCGTCGTCGGTAAAACCGCTGGCCGCGCCTGCCTGGGTTTCGACGTACACCTGATGCCCGGCTTTGACCAGCAGTTCCGCGCCGACGGGCATCATGCTCACACGGTATTCATCCACCTTGATCTCTTTGGGCACGCCAACTCGCATGGTTTCGCTCCAGTAAGGACAGGCCCCCGGCTTCGCGCACACCCCCTTAAAGTCTATGCCGCCGCGTCCGATAAATCCCGCCAACGTCCGAGAAACTAGAAAGTGCCAGTGTTGTCTATGAACAACGCCCCATTTAGCCGATGCAAAAAGGGAACGCGTGTTGACGCCAGGCAACGTGTGCGCAACACCCCGTTCGTAGCTGTCCGCCACGGAAGGATTTTATCGGATGCTGCAGATCAACTCACAACAGAAAACGCGACTGCTGATCATGGACGAGGATCGCATCATGCTGCAGTCACTATCGCAGTTCCTCTCACGCGAGGGGTACGACGTCACCACAACCGACGACGCCGATGAGGCGATGTCGATTCTCGAAGGACGCCAGGTCGAACTGCTCCTGGCCGATATCAACATGCCGGGAGTCCGGCCCAGCGAGTTCTTACGCAACGTGCGCCGGCGATTCCCCCACGTCGTCATGATCATCATCACGAGTTATGGGTCCATCGAAGGCGCGGTAGAGGCCATCAAGCTCGGGGCGTTCGATTACCTGACCAAGCCGATCGTGGATGATGAAATTCGCGTGGTGGTCGAGAAGGCCGTTCGCCAGCAGGCCCTCCTGTTCGAAAACCAGACCCTGCGGCAGCAGCTGGACCTACGCTTTGGCCTGGAGAACATCGTCGGCCACGACTACAAGATGCTCAAGGTGTTCGACCTGGTCGAGGCCGTCGCCGACAGCCGCACCACGGTCCTCATGACCGGGGAAAGCGGCACGGGCAAATCCCTCCTGGCCCGGGCCATCCACCATCGCTCCCCCCGCCGCGACAAGCCCTTTGTCGAAGTGAGCTGCGGCGCGCTGCCGGAAACGCTGCTGGAATCGGAACTATTCGGCCACATCAAAGGGGCGTTCACCGGCGCGGTGGCCGACAAACCCGGGCGGTTCATGGCGGCCGATGGCGGGACGATCTTCCTCGACGAGATCAACTCCGCTTCCCCGGCGATGCAGGTGAAACTGCTGCGCGTCCTGCAGGATCGCGCCTTTGAGCCGGTGGGCAGCTCCGAAACCAAGACGGTGGATACACGGGTGATCCTGGCCACCAACATGGACCTCAGCCAGCTTGTGAGCGAGGGGAAATTCCGCCAGGATTTGTACTACCGCATCAACGTCGTGAACATTCGCCTGCCGAACCTGCGTGAACGGCTCAGCGACATCACCCTATTGTCCAACCACTTCCTTCGCACCTTCACCAAGGAGACCGGCCGGGAAATCCTCGGATTCACCGAAGCGGCCATGGCAGGGATGCAGCGCTACACCTGGCCGGGCAATGTCCGCGAACTGGAAAACGCCATCGAGCGCGCCGTGGTCCTGGCCAAGGGCCCGTACATCGATATGGACGACCTGCCGGAAACCATCCAGTCGGTCACCCTGTCCAAACCCGCGACCAGCGGGGTCGCCGGCGAGGAGTTCGACCGCCCCATGCCCCTGGAACAGGCCTTGGAAGGCCCCGAACGTCGCATCCTCGAAGCCGCCCTCAAACGCAACGACTGGAACCGCCAATCCACCGCCGCCGAGCTGGGCATCAACCGCACCACACTCTACAAGAAGATGCGGAAGTACCGCCTCGACGTCGGCGAGACCAATTGACGCCAGCTCTGTCTCTCCCCCTCGCCCGAAGTACCGGGCGAGGGTTGGGGTGAGGGGTTTTCCTCCCCAGACCAACCATCCTCCTCCGCCGCCCCATCCTCTACCATCGCGGCGAGCCACAGGAACCTGTTGCCGGAATTCCCCTTTGACTTCCCCCCCACTTCCGCCGACCATCTCCCTCATGCGCCTCCTCTCCTCTTCCCTCCCTACGTGCCTCCGTGCCTTCGTGCCTGCGTGCCTCTTCCTGCTTCTCTCGTTCCCGGCAACCGCCCAGGACTGGCCCCGCTTCCGTGGCCCCAACGGCTCGGGCCTCGCCTCCCCCACCACCCTCCCCACCCAATGGACGACCAAAGACTATCTCTGGAAAGTCCCCCTCCCCGGCCCCGGCCACACCACCCCTGTCCGCTGGAAAGACCGCCTCTTCATCACCTCTTGCGATCCCGAATCCGCCAAACGGATCGTCCTTTGCCTCAATGCCTCCGACGGCTCCCTCCTCTGGAAACGTGAATTCCCCTCCCTGGCCTATCGTCAGCATGCGGACAACTCCTACGCCTCCTCCACCCCCGCCGTCGATGAACACCGACTCTATCTCACCTGGACCACCCCCGACGAATGCGCCCTCCTGGCCCTCGACCACGACGGCAAAGACGTCTGGAAGCTCAATCTCGGCCGCTACACCAGCCAACATGGCTCCGGCGTCTCCCCCATCCTCTTCGAAGGCCTCGTCATCCTCACCAACGATCAGGAAGGTCTCGAAAGCTTCATCATCGCCGTCGAATGCGAAACCGGCCAAGTCCGCTGGAAAACCCCGCGTAAGAGCAGCAGCATGGCCGCCTCTACG
>JBLNDH010000717.1:0-3779 GCA_050261455.1 Bacillota bacterium | reverse complement strand
GCGAGGCTCGAGGCGTTGGGATCGCTCACCAGCGGCGTGGCGCATGACTTCAACAATCTGCTTCAGGCGATGAGCTCGGCGCTACGGCTTCTCGGAAGCTTCACCAACGATGACGCGCGCGCGGCTAAGGTCATTGCGCACGGTCTGACATCGATGGAGCGCAGTCGGGGCCTGGTCGCCCAGCTCCTCGGTGTAGCCCGGCCGCAGGAGCTCGAGGCCCGCGACGTGGATCTCAACGCAATCCTCAGCGAGATGGCCATACTGCTCGAAAACGCCGCGGCGCCTAAAGCTCGCCTGGAATTGGACCTGAGGGCCGATGTGCAGCCCTGCCGGGCGGACGCGTCCCGGCTCGACGCAGCCATCCTGAACCTGGTCGTCAACGCACGCGATGCCATGCCTCCTGATCGGCCTGGCATGGGACTGATCCGCATCTCTACAGCAAACTGCGCCAGGGCGGTCGTCTCGCGTGATGGTCGACGGGTGCAACGCGGCGAGTTTGTCTGCGTCACAGTCCGCGACAACGGAGTCGGCATGCCTCCCGAGGTATGCCGACGTGCGCTGGAACCGTTCTTCACCACGAAGGGCGAGCGTGGCACAGGACTGGGTCTCTCTCAGATCTACGCTTTCGTGCGGGAGCTAGGTGGCGATATGCAGATCGAGAGCGAGATCAACGCGGGGACTGCGGTCCATCTCTATCTTCCCCGCGCCAGACCGCAATCGCGGCAGGACCGGCAAGGGCAGGCTGCGGCAACGCACGCCGGATAGCCTCTGTCTCTGAATGAGCACTGGAAGGGCTGCTGCTCGCGCATCGCAGCACTGGCCCAAATCCGCTCGGCTTTTTCCCGGAATGTCGAGGATGTGGCGCGCGACAGCGCCAGAGTCCTGAAGATCGCGGGGGGTTCGACTTCGCCAACACCTTAGCTCGGCTGCCCGCGAACAGTCGGAATCCCTGCCACGTGATGCCGATCGATCACGGCTTCGCCGCGGCACCGGCGATAGTGTTGCTGGTTGGCGGGCCCGTTTTTTTGGGGGGTCATCCAGAATTTGGAAAGCGCAATCGGGGGATCGCGCGATGCGTCAGTGGTTGCTCTGTGCTCTCGTCCTGGTCGCAACATCAGAGGGTATCCAGGCGTCGTGTGTCGATCCTTCGGCGCTCGTCCACTCCACGGTCAACATCACAAGGCAGTTCGGCGAGAAAGAGCAGCAGGCAGAGCCTGGTGTGCTCGGAGTTCGCGGAACCGGTTGGTTCCTCTCCCATCGCTTGATCGCAACCGCAGCGCATGTTGCTGAGGCCATGCACCTTTCCGCGCAGGACTGGAAGGAGATCGAGATCAAGGAGCGGGACCGCTCGGCATCGCTTCCAGCTCGCATCCTGCGCGTTGCGGGTCCCCATCCCGACAAGATCGCCGTGCTCGAGCTGCAGACGCCATTTGCCGGCGCGACCGTTCTTCCCAATAGAAGGGGATCGCTGGTTCCTGATGAGCGCCTCGTCAGTCTCGCCTATCCCGGTAGCGAGTTGCGTTTCGCGGGTGGCCGCTTCGTGCAATACGGGGACGATGCCAAATTCGCTGGCATGGCGCTCCTGGAAATGCACGACGGCGACGACCGCCTTGTGCTCGATCACGGCGCCTCCGGAGCGCCCGTCATCGATTGTGAAGGCCGAGTCGTGGCTGTCGTCAGCGTGCTCATCACGCAAAGCATAAGCCTGCTGTCCAGCACAGTCCGCGCCTCGACGGCATGGGAGACGCCCAACGTCGTTTCCATACCCATAGAAGTGCTGAACGATTTTTCTTGGCCCGAGTGACCGGCAAAGCGTGCGGCCACCTGTCCGCACCCCCGGAACGAAAACTACACCACGTGATCCTTTTTAGGGTTGTCGCTTCTCGATCTCAGGGTTGACCCGGAGCGCATCCGCCGCGACCGGCTCCTACATCTTCTTTTTGCCTCGTGGGGCCCCATCCTACGTCCGCGCGCCAACGCGAGATGGCCGCTCATGTCCGGGCATTCGCAGCGAAGGAGCTTTCAATGGCCACCCATTCGCGCAATCCCTCCCAGGGCGGAGCATCACGGAACGGCGGCGGAGTGAAACGGCGGGATCTCCTGCTGAGCGGCAGCTCCTTGCTGGCCGCTTCCGCGCTGTCGGCGAGCGGCGTCGCTAGTCCGGCGCAGGCACAGCAACCATCCGCACCCGCGCTACGAACCGGGCAGAGGCCGAACATCGTGTTCATCATGGGCGACGATGTCGGCTGGTTCAACATTGGCGCCTACCATCGCGGGATGATGTCCGGCAAAACGCCAAACCTCGACAAGCTGGCCTCGCAGGGCATGCTGTTCACGGATTATTATGCCGAGGCCAGTTGCACGGCGGGCAGGGCTGCCTTCATTACCGGTGAAATCCCCATGCGCACGGGCCTCACGACAGTTGGCCAGGCCGGCGCCGAGGTCGGTATGCCAGCCCAGGCTTGCACGATTGCGACCGCGCTCAAAGTCCAAGGCTATGCCACCGGACAATTCGGCAAAAACCATCTTGGCGATCTGAACAAGTACCTGCCGACGCTGCACGGCTTCGATGAGTTCTTCGGCTATCTGTACCACCTCGACGCCATGTCGGACCCTTACTGGTACTCCTTCCCAAGAGACCCGAGCTTCCACGCCAAGTATGGGCCGCGCAACCTGGTGCACAGCTGGGCCTCAGACAACGATGATCAAACGGTCATGCCCCGCTGGGGCAAGGTTGGCAAGCAGCGCATCGTGGACGAGGGTCCGCTGGCACCATACCCAGATATGTCCAACGTCCTCAACATGCAGGAGGGCTTGCAGAAGGCCAAGTACGACATGACGACCGTCGACGAGGTGCTGGTCGAGCACTCGAAGCGCTTCATGGACAAGGCCAAGAACGACGGCAAGCCATTCTTCCTTTGGCACAACACAACGCGCATGCACGTCTGGACCTTCCTCTCCCAGAAGTATGCATCGACAATGAACAGTGAGACCAATTTCGGCCTGTACGAGGCCGGGATGAAGCAGATGGATGACGCGGTCGGCGCCATCATGAAGCACTTGGAGGATATCGGCGAGGCTGACAACACGATCCTCATCTTCAGCACCGACAACGGCGCCGAAGTGTTCACTTGGCCGGACGGCGGCATGACGCCGTTCAAGGGCACTAAGGGCACGGCCTATGAGGGCGGATTCCGCGCCCCGTGCATCGTTCGCTGGCCGGGCAAGGTCAAGCCGGGCACGGTTCAGAACGGCATGTTCTCAGCCCTCGACTGGTTCCCGACACTCGTCGCTGCTGCCGGCAATCCCAACATCGCCGACCAGCTGCTCAAGGGCGCGAGGCTCGGTGACCGGACCTACAAGAACCATCTCGACGGCTACAACCAGTTGGACCTCCTGCAGGACAAGGCGCCATCGCAACGCCATGAGTTCTTCTACTTCGCGGGGGCTCACCTTGGTGCCATGCGGATCGATGACTTCAAGTTCCAGTTCATCCAGCAGCCGGGCGGCTGGCCCGGCGGCAAGGTGACGACGGATATGCCTGGGATGGTGAACATCCGCCAGGATCCCTTCGAGCGGACGCCCTCCATAAACTCCGAGAACCTGAACAATCTCGGTGGAGGGTACATGAATGATTTCTATGCGCGGGAGTTCTGGCGGTTCGTCCTCGTCCAGCAGAAGGTAGCGGAGCTCGCCAAGACCGCCATCGATTATCCGCCGATGCAGGATCCGGCCTCCTTCAACCTCGAGGCGGTGAAGCAGCAGATCGACGCCGTCGT
>JBLNDH010000716.1:0-5061 GCA_050261455.1 Bacillota bacterium | reverse complement strand
GGGCTGGGCAGGGTGACCTTCGGGGAACCCCGCCACGCCGATGCCAAAGCCACGTTTGTCGGGGTGGATGCCGGAGGCGTTGAACTCGCGGATAAAGCTCACCAGGCCGGCGGCATAACGGAAACCATCTTTCGTGCGGTCGTGATTCGGACGATCCTTGGGCACATCGCCGCCCAAGGCGAGGATATTGCTTACGCCCGCCTGGGCATAGCGGGTAATGACTTCCTGCAACTCCTCCTGGCTATGGCATACACAAGTCAGGTGCGGAATCGGATCGAGGGTGGTTTCCTGTTTGATTTTCAGGACGAGATTGTGCGTTCGTTCGCGGGTAGAGCCGCCGGCCCCGTAAGTTACGGAAACAAAGGTAGGCTTGAGCGATTCGAGCTTGCGAATCTCCTCAAATAGCAACCCAGCCGCCTCGTCGGTCTTCGGTGGAAAGAACTCAAACGAGAACGTGGTTCGGCTCTGGTTGAAGATATCAACTATGTGCATGCTGGGGGCAAAAGGTATCGCGCGGGAAGGATCGGGACAAGGTTGAAAGCGAGGAGGGTCAACGGGGAATGGGCGGATTCGATCACAACTGGCCGTAGTACATCCTGCGGGAAGAACCCCAAGCCGGACTGTAGCGCAGCGCAAGTCCGGATCATTTCCGATCCCGCAGACGATCCGGACCTGCGCTGCGCTCCGGTCCGGCTTGGAAGCGTCTCTATCGCATGCCAACGCCGGGTGCCATGGCCACGCCCACAAGTACCCTGGACAACAAGCATGGTCGAGGCGTGGCCATGCCCCAGGCGACTCGACCTGCGCGGGAGACCCTTGGCGCATGCCCACGCCGGCCGTTGGAGTTGTTTGCGAGAGTTTGGATAGCTGGCGGCCGCCGTGGGCATGGCACCCCGGAGCAACGCGCCCCTCCTACTTCCCAATCAGCCTCGCCACTTCCTGGCAATCTTTATCCCCGCGGCCGGAGAGGTTGATGATCAGGATCTGGTCCTTGGACATCTGCGGGGCGACCTTTACAGCTTGCGCCACCGCGTGAGCGCTTTCCAACGCCGGGATGATCCCTTCACATTGGGCCAATAACTCGAAGGCGTCGAGGGCTTCCTGGTCAGAGATGGAGGCGTATTGCACGCGGCCGGTGTCTTTCCAATAGGAGTGCTCTGGGCCGACGCCGGGGTAATCGAGGCCGGCGGAGACGGAGTGGACGTCGGCGGTTTGGCCATCTTCGTCCTGTAAGACATAGGACAAAGCGCCGTGGAGCACCCCGGGCTTGCCATAGCTCAACGTCGCGGCATGCTGGCCCAGGGCCGAACCCTTGCCACCGGCTTCGACGCCGAGGAGTTTTACGGAGCGGTCATCGATAAAGGGGTAGAACATTCCCGCCGCATTCGATCCGCCACCCACGCAGGCGATCACGCAATCCGGCAGACGTCCTTCTTTCTCCAGGCACTGCTGACGCGTTTCCCGCCCGATGCAGGCCTGGAAATCGCGAACCATCATCGGGAACGGGTGGGGTCCGGCCACGGTGCCGAGAATATAGTGCGTACGTTGCACAGAACCCATCCAGTCGCGCAACGCTTCGTTCAGCGCGTCTTTGAGGGTTTTGAGGCCTGAGTGGACCTCGACGACCTTGGCGCCCATGAGCTTCATGCGGAAAACGTTAAGTGCCTGCCGGCGAACGTCTTCCGCGCCCATGTAGACATCGCACTCCAGATTGAACAGCGCCGCTACCGTCGCGCTGGCTACCCCATGTTGACCGGCGCCGGTCTCGGCGATGATGCGTTTCTTACCCATGCGCTTGGTCAGCAGGGCCTGACCAATGGTATTGTTGATCTTGTGGGCTCCGGTGTGGTTGAGGTCTTCCCGCTTGAGGTAGATCTTGGCCCCGTGGAGTTTCTCGGTAAGCCGGCTCGCAAAATAGAGCCGGCTGGGGCGTCCTACGAATTCGCGAAGATAGTACTCAAACTCTTCGTGGAATTTGGGGTCTTGTTTTGCGTGGGCGTACTCACGCTCGAGCTGTTTGAGCGCGAAGACGAGGGTTTCGGGAACGAAGGTCCCGCCATACGGGCCAAAATGCCCCGTGGCATCGGGGACGTATGTCAAACGTTGGGTGGCTGCAGCAGTCATGGATGTATCGTATGTAAGGGCACCGCCGCGGGCAATGGTGGCGTCCTTATTGGGGGCGGGCAATGCTTAACGCGATGTAGGCTCAGTGATATGATGAGGCCCTTCACCCCGAGGAAGGGCTAAGCAAACCTACAGGACACAAAAGGATGTATCAGATGCGCAAGGTGTTGGAGAGTTTGCATTTGAACAGCAGACGTACAGGCCGGACCAGGAGGAACCCTCGCTCGACGATGATCGAGGCCTTGGAGAACCGGGTACTGCTCGACGGTACGCCATGGTACGGTGCGGCCTATAACGAGGCCGACTGGGTTATGCGGGCTGACGTGGCCCGCGAGTACTTCGGGGTGGACGGCACCGGCGTAGATATCGGCGTCATTTCGGATAGCTTTGATACGCTCAATGGCTATGCCAAGGACATCCTCAGTGGCGATCTGCCCATGGATGTTGAGGTGATCAAAGAAGGCGAAGGGTACGACGAAGGCCGGGCGATGCTGCAGTTGATCCACGACATCGCCCCGGGCGCCCACCTGATGTTCTATTCCTACCAGGGCACCGCCTCGGATGATCAGGATGTGGCCGATGCGATTTATGCGCTGGTGGATCGCGGGGCCGACATCATCGTCGATGACGTCACCATCTATGCCGAGCCCATGTTCCAGGATGGCAAGTCCGCCCAGGCGGTGGACTACGCCATGAGCAAGAATGTGGCCTACTTCAGCTCCGCCGGCAACCATGGCGATCTGAGTTACGAAAGCAGGTACCGCGACAGCGGCTATCGAATCACGGACCCGGATGGCAACAAGGTGGAAGCTTTCGACTTCAACCCCAAGTCACGCGGCACCGACATTTACCAGCAGATCACAATCCCCCGAGGCGAAACCATTCGCCTGGCGCTGCAATGGGATGAGCCGTTCTCTTCAGTAACCGGCGATGCCGGCGCGCAGACCGATCTGGATATCTGGCTGTTTGATTCCAATTACAATCTGATCAAGAACAGCACCAAGGACAACATCTGGGACACCGGTGATCCGGTGGAGAGCCTGGTCTGGAGGAACAACACCCGATCCACGACGTTCAACATCGTCATCACCAAATACGATGGCCCGGATCCCACCTATCTGAAGTACGTCGTCTTGGATGGTGAGGACATCAGCATCGACGAGTATTGGACACCCACGTCAACGCTCTATGGCCACGCCAATGCCGATGGCGCCGTGGCCGTCGGAGCCTCCGCCTGGGATACCCCGTATGACCTGGAATCCTACTCGTCGCTGGGCGGCACGCCCATCTTCTTCGATTCCGAAGGTACTCGGTTGGGAAAGCCGGAATATCGCGTCAAGCCGGAAGTCATCGCGCCCGATGGGACCAGCACAACCGTCGAAGGGTTCGAGCAGTTCTGGGGAACGTCCGCTGCCGCTCCGAGCGTCGCCGCGGTTGCGGCCTTGATGCTCCAGGCCAACCCCGATGCCGAGCCACTGGATATCTACGAGGCGTTGGATAAGTCGGCGGTGGACCTGGACGATCCCTATACCGATGGCTGGGATGACAACTTTGACTATACGACCGGCTATGGTCTGGTCCAGGCCGATCGCGCCATCTCGACCCTCAAGGGCCTCGGCTCCATCTCGGGCAGCCGGTACATCGATACCGACATGGATGGCTATTGGGACACCAACGAAAAGCCCATGGCCAATGCCCTCGTCTTCCTTGACGAGAATGACAACGGCATCCTGGATGAGAACGAATGGTCCGTCCAGACCGATGAGAACGGTCAATACCGGTTCATCGGCCTCGATCCAGGCGATTACACCGTCTGTGCTCCTGTCGCAAGGACCAACTGGGTTGTGGTCTCCCCTGACGAAGCTGCCTATAGCGTGACGCTCACCGCCCGCCAGAACGAGGATTGGATCGACTTCGGCGATCTGCCCGGAGGCACCATCCTGGGCTCGGTCTACAACGATGTCGACATGAACGGCTTGAAGTCGAGGAAGGAAAAGGGGCTCGCCGGGATCACCGTTTACCTGGACCAGAACAACAACCGCAGACTCGATAACGGCGAGTTCAGCACCACGACCGACTTGAGCGGCGCCTATAGCTTCACGGGCCTGTTCCCCGGCAAGTATCGCGTTCGCACGATCGGCCGCGACGGTGAGTTGTGGGACGTTACCTCCCCCAGTGTCGGCAGCTATCTCGTGAACGTCGTCGGCGGCAAGAAGGTCCTCAACGTCATCTTTGGCATGGCGAAATACGCAACCGCGTCCGGCCGGGTGTTCTATGACCTCAATCGCAATGGCGTTCAGGATGAAGGTGAGATAGGTCTGGCTGGCCGAAACGTGTATCTCGATCTGAACAACAATGGCCGCTGGGATCGCAAAGAGCCCGGTGCTACCACCGACTCGCTCGGCGATTATCGCATCGATTGGCTCCTCCCCGGCACCTATGTCATTCGCCAAGTGCTGCCCCGACGCTGGTATCAATCGAATCCGACCAAGCCCTATTTCCTGGTCTCCGTCAGTGGCGTTCGCGATGCCCTCAGCCGGAATTTCGGCTGCTATCGCTAGGATTCGTTCACGCTCCCCGCGTTAAAAGCGGAATGTCTGGCGAGAGAATTACCACAAAGGACACAGAGGGACGCACAACTCGTCCCACTGTGTCCCATCCGTGGCAATAAACTGTAGCACGGGCGTCTCGCCCGTGCGCGTCTCAACGTGGCATTGGGCTCATTCGCCTATGCTCTTTCTGATCCGCGTCTATCCGCGTTGCTCCGCGGCTTCTTCGTGAAGATTCGTGGGCTTCCCTTCTATAACTTGGGTGGCGAGCCGCAACTTGTCTCTCCGGAAAACCTCGGCTACGCGCCCTGCACCGCCCCCGGCGCGTTTTCCTTCCGCTCCATCGCCCATTGCCGAGCCATCCAATGTCCCAGGATCGCCCCGGCCG
>JBLNDH010000715.1:0-4572 GCA_050261455.1 Bacillota bacterium | reverse complement strand
CCAGTGGGGGCACAGAAACACCGGGTTGTTGTTGGTGTTGGCGGACGATTGGGCGCCGGGAGGACGCACTGTTCGGGGTGCTGGGGCGGGCCGCCCATGCCACGGTCGCGCACGGGCGAGACGCCCGTGCTGCGTTGCAACGAAGGCTCGCCGGGGTGAGTAAGATCCGGGTCGTCGCTTTCGCGACGAACCCGGCGTGGAAGATGTTCCAACAACTCATCACTGCCATCATTTCAGAAAGAGGACGATCGTCGGATCCAGGGGATAGCGGCCGAAGCGTTCGCCGTAGAGGGCGAGGCCGCCGGGGAAGGACTCGTCGACTTCGAAGCGGATGACGAGTTCCTTTTGTCCGGCTGCGGCTTGCAGGGCGGTAGCAGGGATTGGGGCTTGGATGAGGTAGCCATAGGAACCGGCTTCGCGGAGCTTGCGGTCCTGCTTTTGCGAGTGCCAGGAGAGGATGCCGCGGTGGTCGGCGGGATCGTCGGGCAGTTCGAACTGGCCGAGGGATTGGCCGGCGACGCGAACCCGAACGGCGCTGGGGAATTTGACGGTATCGGTCATAGGATAGGCATTGGGATTGAGGCTCGGATCGTTGGTGCCTTTCCCGAGCATGTAGTCACCTTCCTGCTTGGCGGCACCTTTTTTATCCTTGCCGAAGAGCTGCTTGGCGGAGGCCTCGAAGACGAGCGACGCACCTTGGAGGGCGGAGGCGTCAACGCCTTGGGGCCAGGGGATGCGGTATTCAAAGTAGCCGGAACCAGCGCCGTTGACTTTCAACCCGTCGAGGACATCCCACTGCTTGAGGGACCACTTGGCGGACTTAAAGGTGTTGGGGGCGAAGCGTAGCACGCGGACCTGGGTGCCATCGCGATCGAGCGATTCTTCGCGTGGCGAGGAGCCAGTGCTGACGAGGAAGGTGGTGAAATTGCGTTGGAGGACGGTACCGGCTTCATCTTCCAGGCTCAAAGCGAGAATCGCCAGCGCGGGCTTGTTGGGCATGGTAAGGGTGAGGGGCTCGATCTCCTTGGAGAGCCAGGGTTGGAAGGCGATCGTCTGCACGGTGCGGGCGTAGTATTCGCGCTGGCCGAGGTTGTTCCAGCCGCTGAGGGTGGCGCGCAGGCGGAGCTGCGAGCTGGGGGAGCGGTCGGTCATGAAGGAGAGCCAGAGGGGGACGGTGACTTGCTCGCCGGGCTTGACTTCGCGGCAGAGGTCCGAGCCGGTGGAGACGTAGAACGGGGCGTGCAGGTCGCGGAGAGTCATGCCGGGAAGGAGTTCCTCGATGCCGGTATCCTTGTCGCCGCGGTCAAAGCGATAGTAGCCGTTCCATTCATTGATGACGTCGTGGTGTTCGGTGTAGAGCCAGCCGCAGACCTTGGGGTGACGGCGGAACTCGTTCATCATCTTGTGGTAGTCCCAGCTCCAATCGACGTCGCCGGTACTGCCTTCGTAGCCCCAAACGTTGCCGCATTCGCTGTTGAGCAACGGCTGGTCGCTTTGGGTGCGGCCGCCGATGAAGTTCCACTTGGAGCCGGAGAAGGTGTCGCGGGTGACCTGGTCGAGATGGGTGCGCCATTCGTAGCCGGGCAAATAGGTGTGCCAGCTATTGATATCGGTCTCGACGTGATCGTTGTTGCAAGCCGAGTTGTCCTCGACGAGGCGAGTAGGGTCAAGCTGCTTGGCCTGGCGGTAGACGGAGGCGACCCACTGCTGCGTCTCGGGGAGATAGGTGCGTTTGTCGCCTTGCTTGGTGAACAAGCCCCAGGTTTCATTGAAGGGCACCCAGGCGAAGATGGCCGGGTGGTTGAAATCGCGGTCGAGCATGCCGCGCATCGTCGATTCGATTTCCTGGCGCATGTCGGCATTGGGTTCGCCCCAACTGTTGGGGACATCACACATGAGCAGGAGGCCGAGCTTGTCGGCCCAGTAGAGCTTGCGGGGGAGGTCCACCTTGACATGCAGGCGGTTGGCGTTGATGCCGATCCGGCGGGAACGGAGGATTTCATCCCGCATGAAGGCGTCGCTGGGGAAGGTGTAGAAGCCGTCGGGGTGATAGGACTGATCGAGGGTAATCTGC
This sequence comes from Bacillota bacterium, assembly GCA_050261455.1. Lineage (GTDB taxonomy): Bacteria > Planctomycetota > Phycisphaerae > Tepidisphaerales > Tepidisphaeraceae > JAPLNB01. Next base: position 2,498 of record JBLNDH010000715.1, on the reverse strand, counting down.
AGATACACCGGCTTGTCGTTCAGGGCGATGTAGGGGAAGGCGGTGCCGGGCAACTTGACGACACTGATTTTCCGCATGCCGAAGTACGTGGCGACGGTGTCCTTGGAATCACCACTGGCAAGCGTGGCATCGACTTCATAAAGGAACGGATCCTCCAGGGACCAGAGCCTGGCATTGGGAATGGCGAGCTCGAATTTGGCTTCTTTGGGGCCCTCAGCAACTGGTTGGGTTGCATCGGGCAGGTCGGCGGTCTTGAAGTGGAACTTGAGCGAAGTATTGGCGGGGACAGCGGAGGCAAAACGGGCCGTTATGGCAACCTTGCCGTGGTCGATGTCGGGCGAGAAATGAAGGGTGGTGAGGAACGTCTTGGGGCGGGCTTCGAGATAGACGGTTTGCCAGATGCCGCGGGCATTGCCGTAGCCTTGCTTGCCTTCGGGCTTGAAAGCACGGGTGGTGTCATCAACGCGGAGTGTGAGGCGGTGTTCCTGGCCTTGCTTGAGATAGGGAGTCAGTTCGAATTCGAAGGGGGTGTAGCCGCCGCGATGGGTTCCGAGAGGTTGACCATCGAGCCAGGCTTGCGTTTCCCAATCGCAGGCGCCGATGACCAGGAATACGCGCTGGCCTTGCCAGGATTCGGGCACGCGGAGGGTGCGTGAGTACCACGCGATCTGGGCCTTGTCCTCTACCTTCGACAAAGCGGATCCCCAGGGGAATGGGACGACGATCGTGTCGGGGAATGCGGTGTTGGCGGCGAACCACTTTTCGTTCAGGCCGGCGTTGGCGGCGTCAAAACGGAACTGCCAGGAGCCGTTCAGATTGAGCCATTGGGATCGCTGGAAGTCCGGGCGCGGATGTTCGGGGAGGGGGATAGCCTCGGCGCGAACTTGAGTAGCCGCGATTAAGCAGACACAGGCCAGCAGAATGACGACGAATGGTTCCCGTACAATCGTTCGGCGAAAATGTGTTGGTTGCATGAAAAGCTCCATTTACCCAAGCCTTTACCCACCAGAACCCAAGAAACCGGATTACAGGGCGAAGTTTAGCCGCTGGCCGGCCGTTATTGAAGCGCTACGTCTCCGAAGTAATCTGCCTAATCTCTGAACATCGGCTGCGACTGCTGCGTCGGAACTGCCCAGTTCGGGTGCCCTAGGATCGTGTATTTCGGCCATAGACTGCATCCTTGACCCATGGTCGAGCCTGGCACGCCGATTGCGTTTCATGCAAGCAATGCTACATCAGGTGGATATGGAGACACGATGCAAGGCGCCGACATGGGGTGGCAACCGAGAGTGAGACAGTCATGACCCATGCAGCGAGGCATTGCGTATCGGTTGTTGTGATCATAGCGGCTGTGGTGTTGGCGGGGTGTGGGAATGGACACAAAGCAGCAACGCCAACAACCAAGGCGAGTCGATCGGAAGAGCCCGTGATCGTCTTGGTGGCCGCGAGTGTCAAGGACGCCGTCGCGGAGGTCGCGGGGCAATTCAGGCAGGAAACGGGCATTGAAGTGAGGATCAGCTCAGGCGGCTCCAACGCCTTGGCAGCGCAGATTCTCAATGGTGCGCCGGCCGACGTATTTCTATCCGCCAATCAGGAATGGGCGGAGAAGGTTCGGGAGGAGGGGTATGCGATCAAGATGCGAGCGATATTGAGTAATGAGCTGGTGATTGTGGTGCCCAAGAGCAATCCAGCGGGCATCAGAACGCCGGAGGACCTGGGATCGTCTTCGGTGAAGAGAGTAGCATTGGCGGGAGAGAATGTGCCGGCGGGGAAGTACGCGGAGCAGGCTCTGAAGAGTCTTGGAGTCTATCGAAGCCTGGCGGAGGCCAACAAGATCGTTCGAGGACAGGATGTGCGTGTGACCCTGAGCTATGTCGAGCGAGGCGAGGTGGATGCTGGTATCGTCTACGCGACCGATGCCAGGGCGTCGAGGGAAGCGGAGCCTGTCTACACGTTCGATCCCAAGACCTATGGCCAAATCATCTATCCGCTGGTGCTGTTGAAAGCCGGGCGGGACAATCCGGCGGCTCGGGAGTTCTATGACTATCTGAGCTCGACGAAGGCAGAGGCTGTGTTCAGGAAGCAGGGTTTTGTTCTCTTGAAGTAGGTGGCGGCACGATGATGGGCGATCCGATCTTGGGTACGGACTTTTGGATCCTCACGCCGGAGGAGGCTCAGGCGGTTTGGTTGAGTGTTCTGGTGTCGCTGGTGGCGGTTATCATCACTTTGCCCTTTGGGGTCGCGTTGGGGTGGGTCCTGGCCAGAAAACAGTTTCATGGCAAGGGTGTCGTGGAGACTCTTGTCAATCTGCCGCTGGTCTTGCCGCCGGTCGTGACGGGGTACCTGTTGCTGATGGCCCTGGGGCGGCAGGGGTGGATTGGCCGGTACCTGGATCGGTGGTTTGATCTGCGGTTTGTATTCTCCTGGAAAGGGGCGGCGGTGGCGTCGGCGGTGATGGCGTTTCCCTTGATGGTGCGGGCAATCCGATTGGCTTTCAT
>JBLNDH010000714.1:0-6431 GCA_050261455.1 Bacillota bacterium | reverse complement strand
GCCCCAGACCGACGCCGGCAACAGCACGGTCCGGGTCTTCTCGCCCTTGCCGAACACCGTGACCTGACCGCCGCCCTCAAGGCCCTGAAGATCGCACCACTTCAATCCGCAGATTTCGCTGGCTCGGAGGCCGGCAGCATAGAGCAAGGTGAGCAAGGCGTGGTTGCGTGGGTTCGGCTCCAAGGCCATCATTTTCTGCACTTCGCCCTCGTCCAGGATTCGCTCGGCCAAGCAATCCTTTGAGCCGGGCAGATGGATGGGTCGGGCGGCATCGAAAAGCAAATATCCGAGCTTGTGGCCGAATGCGAAGAGAGACTTGATCGCCGCCAACTTGCGGTGGCGGGTGGCCGGCCGCAGTCCTTGTTGTTCCAGATGATCGGCGTAGGACTGAATGTCGCCGAGCGTGACCCCGTGCAGGGGCTTGCCGACGAATTCGAGGAAGGCCCGGCTGTCGCTGTCGTAGACGGCCTTGGTGCCCTTGCTCCGGCCGTGAAGCCAAAGGCCGATCATTTGCTCATCGGTCTCGGCCTGACGGGGAACCAGGGGTTCCGGGTGCTCGACGGTCAGCGTGACGATTGCGTTTTCCACAGGAAACCTCGAATGCAATGAAACGGCAGTTCTATTCTGTAAATTTGGACACCGGGGCGGCGCATTCCGCACGGACTTCGCACGAACACGGTACAGGTTGGAGACGGGTCCTTTACGATTTGCCGCCGCCTCTCAGCCGCTATTCAGACATCCTCCGACGCACTTCAACCGGGTTCTATGCAGTTCCCGGCACACGTTGGCGGGTCTTGAGACAGCCGCCGACGCACATCGGCCGGTTATCAGGCAGCACCCAGACGCCGAAGGTGGCGGTACACCGTGCGCACGACCGTGACCTCATCCACCCCGGCCGTGCCGTTGGGGTAGTTGCTGGCCAGGGCCTCATCGACCTGGGCCGGGGTGATGTTGCCCAAGCCCAGGTTCCGCAGCGACTCCATCAGGCCGCTCCGCTCCTGGCGGATCGGCCGGCGTTGTGTGGGCGTGGGTGAGGGTGCCGCCGGCTGTCGCTCGTAAAACAGCACGTACTGGTTGTTGACCCCGATCCCGGTCTGCCGAACCAGGAGGTTCTCCTCCTGCATCTGGGCCGTGTACATGGGCCGACGATTGGCAAGCGAGTAAACCGGAGCCAGGAAGGTGCCCGACCGCACGAGGTCATAGAACCGGGCCCGGCTCAGGCCGACCATGCGAGCCATCTGGCTCACGCTCACGGCGGCTTTGAGACGGCTTTCTGGTGGAGTTTTCACGATCATGATTCCATCCTCATTCAGAAAGTGGACAGTTCGTGTCGAGATCACGACGCCGCTACAGCGGTCAGATGCTTGGCCCCCAAGGCGGTCAACATCCGACCGTCGTCGGACTTGCTCACCAGCCCCAGGCGAATCAACTCATTCTCAATAACGGCCTCAATGGTTCTGCGGGGCAAACCCAGGTGAGTGGCAATCACATTGAGGCGGATGGGCCCTTGGGCTTCCCGGAGCAGTTCCAGGTAGCGGCGTTCGAGGCAATCCAACCCCAGGGTGTCCACGCCCTCCACATCGCAGAGCCGCTTGAGATGCTGCTCGGTGATGGTGTCGGCGTTTTCGGCCCTGGCGTACCTGCGAGCCCCCTCAAGTAGGCGGATGGCGAGACGGGGTGTCCCTCGCCCCCGGCTGGCGATGCCCTTCACCGCCTCTTCCGTAATCGCCCAATGCAGTCGTTTGGCACGCTGATGGAGAAGCTCGATAAGCTCGGCCTCCGAATAGTGCTCAAGCCGCAGGACGATTTTGAAGCGATCACGCAGAGGCTTGCTCAAAGCCCACTCGTCGGTCGTGGCCCCAATGAACGTGAATGGGGGCAATGTGACGCTCTTGCGGTCGCCGCCCAGGAACAACCGCCGCTCTTCCAGGCTCCGGTACAACGTGGTCTGGACCTGGGGCAGAAGCTCGTGGATTTCGTCCACGAACACCACATCGCTGGGCTCGGCCAGCATCAGCAACCCGTGGAGATGCCCCGGCGACTGGACATTCTGGGCAAGTTCCTCGTGCAGTTGCGAACCCAATTCAGCGGCCACGATGCCGCTGAGCAGCGACTTGCCGGTGCCCGGTGGGCCGACCATCAGCAGGTGCGGCAGAGCAATCTCGCCGGCATGCTGAGCGGCCCGGTCGTTGAACAAAGCATCCAAGGCGGTGCGAAGCTGCTGCACGACTCGCTTCTGGCCAATGACGTGGTCAAGGGTCGGCGGCGCTCCCAGACTGTATTCGTTGTCGTTCATTGATCTCTCCAGGAATGTAGTGGGAAACTTCTGTGTCAAGCCCGGCGATTCAGTATTCCTCTGGCAGCAGGAGGCAGGTGCTGCTGCGGTCGGCTTCAGTTATCACCCAAATCTTCACGCCCGTTCGCAGGCGGTATGCCGACAATATTCGGGTGCCCTGCACGACGGCGGCGTCGTTGGCCTTGGCGTCCTCGGCATCGACCTCGCCCCAGTCGCCGGACTGGTGGCGAATCAGAAAGGGCAACGGGCTTTGGCCGGCTTGCTGAATCGCCGCCAGAGCGCCGGGGGTGGCAACCAGTTGGCCCAGTTCAAAGAGCGGCGGGCGATTGGCGTTCGGGTTTGGCGTCGGTGCAACCATTGCTTTCTCCTGTCTGTTGTCTAAAGGGCAGCGAATTCCGAAGGGAGGACCACCAGAGTGCTGGCCCGTGTGCCCTCGGTCATGATCCAGAGCTTTTCGCCGGTCGGAAGAACGTGCGCCGAGAAGACCCGCATACCGAGTTGGACAGCGGCCATCGTTTCATCCTTGAGCGACCACTCGCCGTACTGGTGCTGGCGAAGTAGCTCGAAGAGGTTCTTGTCAGCGTCAGCCAGCACCCGGAGAGCACCGGGAGTAAGAACCACGAGGCCCAAGAAAAACAGCGGGAGCGGCTGGTCATGTTGCTGTTCGGATTCGTCAGTCACGGAAAACTCCTTGTAGTGAATGGTTGCAGATGACTGTAGGGGGAAACTAACCTTGGCCCCCCGGCCCTTCCCGCCGCCTTCAGGCGGTGAGGAGTTCACCCTCAGCCGCCGGGACCGGCTCCGGCTCTGGGGCATGGACGAACCCCAACAGGTAATCAGCGGCTTTGCTGGCTTGGGCGCTGGCCTGGAAGATGAATTTAGGGTCGTTCTGCATCTCTTTCAGCCACGATTGCAGATATGCGGCATGATTTTCGATGTGCTCAGCCTGCGGCACGTCCAATTCGGTCGTCAGATAAGCAGCGGTCATTTCGGCGATCAACTCGCCCATCGCATACGAGCCGGACCAGCCCAGGCGGCACTCGCTCCAGTGCCCAAGTTCGTGCAGGACGGTGCCGTAATACCCGCCGATATCCGAGAACTGGCTCTTCACCGGAACCTGGATGAAGTCGCCGCCGGTGTGGTTTGGCCACTCCCCGCCAGTGGGCCGGCGGTAAAAAGCCCGGTTTCCACCATGCCGAATATCGGCCTTGGTGGCGATGATCAGTTCCTCGGCAGGCCCCCAGTCCGGAATAGCAGCGGTGCCGGCATCCACTTGGACGGGGCGGAAGCGGTCCAGAGCCTTGCCATCGACCTGATCCAGATTGAATACCACGAACATCCTCAGCAACCAGAACCGCTCAGTATGACTTGCCTCGGCCTCCTGATCCTCGATCTCACGTTCGATGGTCTTGTACAGCACAACATGCGTGCCCTTGGAGCCCCGGCGCACTTGCCCACCGAGGGTCTGCCACTGGTTGTACGTCGCCCACCAGGGGCTCAGGAACCCCTGCGTCTCAGCCGACAGCATGAGCAGCGGCACATTAATGCCGCTATAACGGCGGCGGGAGACGATGTTCCTTGGAAGCCCACCGGCACCGGCTCTCCAGGGCCTCCGCCACGGCAGCAGATTCTGCTTCAGGGCGGCAACGATGCGGTCGGTGATCTGCTGACGAATCTCGGTTTGGTTCGGCATGTGGTCTCCTTTGAGGTCCCACATGTCGCTGTAGGGGGAAACTAAAGGGCGAATAGTTTCCCCCTACAGGGCTGCCCAGGGCGTCCGAGGGCGGACGCCGGCATCCCCTACCGGCAGTTCAGCGGCTTGGGCCGGGTGACACTGTGACAGATTCCTGAACTGTCACAGTGTCAATGGCTGGACCGAAGCCCCGCAAAAACGCAATGAGTGCGTATTGGGGCCATTCTGGCCATGAAGCTCGTCGAGAATTACCCCGTCCTGGTTGTCAAGGATGTCGTGGGCTATGACCTGGGTGAACGACCTCGGCTGCCATTTCCGGGCCTGTTTCGAGCCTCGTGGGAACGGGCATGGTGCGTTGGACCTCCGAAATCGCTCTGACGTTCCAGGTTAAAGGACTTTTCCCAACTTTTCTCCGCCCGGCATACTATAATACCTCAACCATATACAACTGCCTTCGAACGACGCCCAACTTCCTCAAACCCGAAGCATAGATGACCCCCGCAGGTGAGTGCGGGAGCAACGATACACGGCTGCGGAGTCCATCCGCAGCGTTAGCCCCGTCGCCGGGCTCACCACCGGCTGCGGGGTTCTTGTTTGGGAAAAACCAAAAAGACTCGCCGTGACCGGACCCTCACGGCGAATCGAAGGACTGCAATGCTAGCTACTGCTGATTCCACAGATTTCACGGTGAAATGTGACGGTCGTTCTACGCCCCAGCCGGAGCCCCCGGTTTTCCAGGTCGTTCCCCAGCGGATGACCCGGATGAACAATTGGGTGGGCTGGCGCTATGACTGGCGGGAAGGCCAGGACAAGCCCACCAAGGTTCCCCTAAACCTCAACTCGGGCGGCAAGGCTTCCAGCAAGGCCCCGGCGACCTGGGCAAGCTTCGAACTGGCCCAGCAGCGATATGAGCGGTACGGGGCCGGCAACCCCAGGGGCCTCATGGCCGGCATCGGGTTCTGCCTCAGCGACGATATCGTGGGCATCGACCTGGACCACTGCCGGGATGCCGCCACGGGCGTGATCGAGCCCTGGGCCGTGGCCATCCTCAACGCCCTCGACAGCTACACCGAGGTTTCCCCCAGCGGCACCGGCATCCGTATCTTCGCCCTGGGCAAGCTGCCGGAGGGCCGCAAACGCACCGGCAAGGGGCATGACCACGCCATCGAGATGTATGACAAGACCTCCCCCAGGTATCTGACGGTCACGGGCAGGCATCTGGAGGGCACCCCGGACGATCTAGTGGAACGAACCGAAGAGCTTGCCAAGCTGCACGCCGAAGTTTTTCCTCCGGGGGCACAGGATGAGGATGATCCGGAGGCAGACTCGCAGGAGGATTCCACCCTCGATGGCCCCGTAACCGAGGAACTGGTCCAGGCCATCCTGGCCGTGGCCTTCTCTGCCAGTAACGGCCAGAAGTTCAGGAAACTCTGGGAGGGCCAGTGGGACGGTGAATATCCCTCCGAGTCCGACGCCGACTTGGCCCTGGCCAGCCTCTTGGCCTTCTACACCGGCCCGGACCTGGAGAAGCTGGATGGGGTCTTCCGGGCCTCGCCGTATTACCAGCGGAAGGACTATTCGCACCAGAAGAAGTGGAGTCGAGCCGATTACCGGCAGAACACGCTGGAGAAAGCTACTGCCGGGCGCTCGGAGTTCTTCAAATGGAAAAAATCAGTGGACGTGGAACTCCCGGAGGAACTGGCGGACGCCTGGGGCGAGTACGCCCTAAAGCAGGGTTTTCCGGAGAAGCCGGTCCCGGACAACCCCGCCGCAACTCCGGCCAAGCCTCGGACTGCTGCCGCCTTGCCACCACATGCGGCTTCAGCCCCGGAGCCGGAAACCGTGACCACAATTCCACTCCCCACCGCCAGGGACATGACCGACCTGGGCAATGCACTGCTGTTCGAGCGGCTTTTCGGCCATGACCTGCGATGGGTGAGGCAGTGGCGAAAGTGGATCAGGTGGACCGGCCACTACTGGGAGCCGGTGGAGCCGGAGGTCGTCATCGCCAAGTACGTGCATCCGATGGTGCGGACCACCCTGATCGACTTGGCCAAGCGGATCGAGGATGACGATGCCCGCAAAAAATGGCTGGGCTGGGCGATCAGCAGCAACTCGGCCCATCGGGTCAAGGCCATGCTGGAGATGGCTCAGGCCCGGCTGATGGTGAAGGTAGAGAGCTTGAACACGGACCCGTACCTGTTCGCTACCCGGAATGCCATCCTCGACCTCCGCACCTGTCAGCCCATTCCCGCCGCCCGTGAGCAGTGGATCACGACCATCAGTCCCGTGGAATACGATCCGGAAGCCACCTGCCCGACCTTTCAGCGGTTCCTGGCCGAAGTCCTGGTCCATGAGAACGAAACGCCGTGCCCGGAGATGGTGGAGTACTTGCAGCGGGCGTTTGGCTACTGCCTGACGCCCTCGGTGGCCGAGCAGGTG
>JBLNDH010000713.1:0-5852 GCA_050261455.1 Bacillota bacterium | reverse complement strand
TGTGATGTGCTGGTGGTGCTGGGGATCGGCGGCAGTGCCTTGGGCAACATCGCTCTGCAGTCGGCATTGAATCCGTGGACGTACAACCTTCAGAGCGATCGCACCCGGCCCGGGCCGCAGTTGCTGGTGCTGGACAATGTGGACCCCGACGAGATCCGGGCGGTGGTGGATCTGATCACGCCGAAGCTGAAGAAGACGATTGTGAACGTCATCAGCAAGTCTGGCGAGACTGCAGAGACGGCAGCACAGTTCATCCTTTTCCGGGACCTCTTGGAGAAGAAACTCGGCAAGCGGTATAAGGAGAACGTCCTGGCGACGACCGATCCGAAAGGGGGCACACTCCGGGATTTCTGCAAAGCAGAGGGATATCGCACGCTGGAGGTGCCGGAGGGGGTTGGCGGGCGGTTCTCGGTGTTGTCGGCGGCGGGGCTGTTCAGTGCGGCCATGTGCGGCGCGGACATCGAGGCGGTGATGCAAGGCGCCATCGAGATGGATAAGCGGGTGAAGGATGGGGATGTGATGGCCAATCCGGCCGCCATGATCGCCGCAATCCATTACCTTCTGTTGCAAAAGGGCAAGGACATCAGCGTGATGATGCCGTACAGCACATCGCTGTACCATCTGGCCGATTGGTATCGCCAGCTCTGGGCGGAGAGTCTCGGGAAGCAGAATGGCCTGAAGAAGAAGAGCATCTTCACGGGGCAGACGCCGGTCAAGGCGTTGGGTACAACCGATCAGCACTCGCAAGTTCAGCTGTATCGTGAGGGGCCGAATGACAAGGTCATCACGTTCCTCGAGGTGGAACGATTTGAGCAGAAGCTGACGATCCCCGAGTCCATGAAGCAGGTCGAGGCGATAAAGTACCTCGCGGGCTCCAGTTTCCAGACGCTGATCAACAGCGAGAAGCTTGGGACGGAGTATGCCTTGCTGGAGAGCCAGCGGCCGACGACAACCGTTCTGTTTCCGCGGATTTCGGCGGAGACGATCGGGCAGTTTATCTACCTGTACGAGGTCGCTACCAGCTACATGGGCGCACTGCTGGAGATCAACACGTATGACCAGCCGGCTGTACAGTTAGGTAAGGACGCAACGTACGCCTTGATGGGCAAGGCGGGATTTGACGATCTACGGAAGAAGATCGCTCCCCTGGCGGAGCGAGACCGTAAATACATGCTATAATACGGCACGCTTATGCATTATGGTCTAATCATGGCGGGTGGATCGGGCACACGGCTGTGGCCGTTGTCACGCAAGGACAAGCCTAAGCAGTTGCTGCCGCTCGTGCAGGGGCGAAGTCTGCTGCAACTGGCGTATGCACGATTGCGTGGGCTCTTGCCGCCGGAACGCATTTACGTGTGCACTGGGGCGGACTACGCGGATGTCGTCTATGCGAATCTGCCGGAATTGCCCAAGGGCAATCTCCTGGGCGAGCCGGTAGGACGCGACACCGCCAACGCGGTGGGGTTTGCGGCGGCGGTGGTGCAGAAGAAGGATCCCGACGCGGTGATGGCGATTGTCACGGCGGATCACGTGATCGAGCCGGTTGCGACCTTCCAGAGCGCGTTGGGGTTGGCGTTTGAGGTGGCAACGGAACTGCCCAATTCGCTGGCGACCTTTGGGATTGTGCCGACGCATGGGCATACAGGGCTCGGGTACATCTACCGCGGCGATCCCCTGCCGCTCTCGAGCAAGCGGGCGGGCGCGTATCGGGTACTGGCGTTCAAAGAGAAGCCGGACCAGGCCACCGCCGACCGGTATGTGGAGTCGGGCAGGTATTACTGGAACAGTGGCATGTTCGTGTGGCGCTGTGATACGGTGCTTCGCGAACTGTCGCTGCATTTGCCTGAGGCCTACAAGGGTCTCTCGCGAATTGCCGAAGCGTGGGGCACGCCACGGCAGGATGCCGTTCTGCGCGAGGTTTATCCCAAGCTTCCGCGCATCAGCATCGACTATGCGGTGATGGAGCCCGCCTCGCTCAACAAGGGCAAGGCCCAGGTAGTGACCGTTGAGATGCCCGTGGACTGGTTGGACGTGGGCTCCTGGCCTGCCCTGGCAGAAACGCTCAAGATCGACGACCACGACAATGCCATCGATTGCGAGGTTTGCCTGCTGGTGGATTCGGACAACAATATCATTATCAGCCATGATCCGACTCACCTGATTGCCACGGTGGGGCTGAGCGACATGATTGTGGTCCACACCAAGGACGTGACGCTGGTTTGTCCCAAACGCGAGGCCCAGCGAGTCAAGGAAGTGGTGGCCAAATCGAAGGAAAAGCACGGCGATCGGTTTCAATGAGGTCGATCGGCGAGTGCTGGTGAATAGACTTGTGCATGAAGATGAACCGGCCCGTTCTCGGGCCGGTTTCTGTTGAGTGCTGGGATTGTGAGTCGGTTGCGATGAGAACCTTGGCAATTGATTTGGGTGAGCGGCGCGTGGGCTTGGCGTTGAGCGACGAAGGCGGGCGGTTTGCCACGCCGCTGGAGGTTCTTTTCGTTTCTTCGTCTGATGCGGCGGCCGGGCCCATCCTTGAGTTTATTCGGACCGAAGGCGTGCAACGCATCGTTCTGGGCCTGCCGCTGAACATGGATGGGACCATCGGGCCGGCTGCGAAGCGGATGTTTCAATGGGGGCAGGCGTTGTCCCGGCAAAGTGGCCTGCCAGTGATCTTCGTTGACGAGCGACTGAGCAGCTTTGATGCCGAGCAGACGCTGGTTGCCCGCAAGCGAGCGGGTGAGAGACTGACGCGTCAGCGGAAGAAAGAACGGCTGGATGCTCTGGCCGCCGCCAGCTTTCTTCAGGCATTCCTGGATGGGAAGCTTGCTCCGCTTACCCTGCCAGACAATCCCGAGTGATCGCAGGAGCTTTGGTGCGGCGTTTGCGGCGGCTTCCTTGGACGGTGAAAGGAATACCGCGATGTGTAAACGGATCACCTTTGTGCTCGCTGGCTCGCTGGGACCGGTGGGGATCGTGGAAGAGGACGATTCGGCCGAATCCACTACGGAAGTAGGGACCAGCGCCAAGGGCACGCCGCCTGATCGCGAGAACCGCAGCCACCAAGGCGAGGCGACTTCGGCTGGCAGTGAAAAACAAAACCCACGGTAGTGCCGTGGGTTTCGCCAGCAGATCTGATAGATGCAGATCCAGCTTACGGAAGCTTCCTGTAGGTGAGGATCACCGCTGCGGGCTTTTCTGATGCAGTGATCGTCAATCCCTGTTCCAGCAATTCCCGGCCCGAGAATTGGCGTGGCTGATCGCGATCCAGATCGCGAACCTCATACTGTGCATTGGGGTCGACGCCGCGTAACCGAAGACGAATGGACGGATCGGGATTGTCTGGGCGACGGAAGGCCTGGATGACTCCCTGGACGGCTTCGGGACGATCGAATTGCCAGGCGCACCAGACATTGCTCGCCTTGCTATAGGGTGTCAGCGGCCAATAGTCGCCGGCATAGTTCGGCGCGATCTGCTCCCGCCATTGATGGTACATGCGTAAGACTCGCTCATAATCCTGATCCTTCCGCCGCATGTCATAACAGGCGGTGATGTGCGGACAGAGCATGCTGCGGAAACTATAGGCGTCAAACTGGTTGAGGCCCGTGCCATAGAACGGAATCCAAAACGCGATGCCGTAAGCGTGGTTCTGCTGACTGATGGGCTCCAGGAGGAAGTCGCTGCGAAGCAGCGGCACCGCGCGGCGCAGCGTCTCCAGGTCATTTCGCCGCCCGCCGCTGGCGCAGGAGTCGATCAGCATGTTCGGATGCCGTCGCAGAAGCTCGTCCCAATAGGCAAGATACCCTTCGACATGGCGAATCTCCGTCATGCCCTGACGATCCGGCGAATCATTGGTCTGCCAGAAGGGTAGCGGGTCGATGTTGAAGTCCTGACGGTAAAGATCGACGCCCTGGGACGTAATCAGCTGATCGACGTGGTTCGTCGTCCATTCGCGCACAACAGGCTCGCCGAGCTTGAGCAGGCCACCATTTCGGCCGCCGTGAATCCATTCGGGATGGGTGTTGCTGAGCCAGGTGTCGGCGGCGACACGCTCCGGCTCGAACCAGACGATGGTCTTGACCCCTTTCCCACGCGCATAATCGCTGATGGCTCGCAGGCCATTCGGAAAACGCTTGGTATCGACTTCCCAGGTGCCCGTGTGGGGCCAGCCGTGCTCATTGATATACCAGCCCGCATCCATCCACCAGTAATCGAGCTTGAACCCCTTCTGGAGGTACCCGTCGATGAACATCTTCTGGTTTTCTTCATTCGCATTGATCATCTCGCCGTATTGATGCGAACTGCAGGCGGCCAATTCCGGTGCGGGAATCTTCCCGCCGGGGTGAGGCATGTTGTGGGCCATCATCCAGCGCCGCCAGAGGTTCTGGCCACGAAGCCAATCGCCGTCGTAAAAGAGCAGGACGTTCAGTGGGGAGCGAATCTCTTCGCCGGGGTGCAGGGTCAGGCGAACCCCCTCTTGACCCGCGGCAATCCGCAGGGTGGAGTCGGTCTCCCGGACAAAATCCGCCGCCCATTGTCCGGGCCAGCCAACCGCGGCAATGACCCCGCCTTGTCCCGTCTCCAGATTGAAATAGGGCAGATCGCTGTTGGTCGGCCGGCCGCCCGTTGTCGAAATATGCTTGTGCGTATTGACGCCGAAGCTCGTTTGGAGGGGCTCGTAGTCATGGTCGGTGCAGGGGCTGCCGACAAAGTGATGCAACACGAAGTCTTCGCGCCGATTCAGCGCCAAACGTGTATCCAGCGATCGAATGTCTTCCAGAATCGGGGTGTCCTGGGTCCCGGTGTTCTTGAAATAGAGCGTCCACTCGACGGCCGGGAAATCATCGTACTTCACCAACTTGCATCGCACCTGCAGGCCTGTTTTTTCATCGGTGTACGTGAGCGTCTGGCGGCGGAGAAGGTCGCCGGGCGCTCCGGCAACAGCAATCCGGTCAAACCGCCAATTCCCGAGCAGGGCATCCGATGCCTGGCCTCCATAGACGAACGTGAATGGCGGCAGCGATGCCAGCCGCTTGCGAGGTTCGGCAACCACGAAGGGCAATTCGCCGAGCCACAGTTCCTTGCCATCAGCCAAGGTCACGCGGGCCTCTGCCCAATCCGATTGATCACACGCGATACCGTCCCCGGCATCATCCACATATAGCGTGAATTCCTTGGCTCCGCTTAGGTCAAGGTGGACGGGGATGCCTTCCTGGCCACCGTGCAGGACCGGAGACTGGTAAAGCCGCTTACCGCCAGCCTCCACGGAGAACGTGACGCTGCCTCGGCCACCGCTCGTGTCCGAATTGTGATCTACTCCAATGATGGCATCCAGCGTTTTGGCTTGGCCGGGCAGACGCACAATAACCTTGCTGTTGGCATGGCAATACAACCCTCGCTGGTACTGGCGATCGCCCAGTCGCAGGGGTTTACCGGCGCGGGCGTTCAACTGCACGGGATCATGGTTCGCCAGAACCAACAGGCCCGGCTTCAGCTCGGTTTCGCTGGTCGCCGGGGTTTTTACGGAACGGGGTGGTTGTGCGAAGTTGTCCACCACCCATTCGCGGGCCTGGGTCATGGGCTCCACTGCGGATACCCGCATCGTCAACGCAACAGGTGCAAATGCGATCAATGCCCAGAAGGCAATCTGCCGAAATCTCATGGATCTGCTCCTTCCCGGTAATCCTACCGCTCTATCAGCCGAATTCGAGCGTAGCGTATGGCTCCCTCAGCCTCGCCCAGGACATCCAGCACATTCGATGGTGCTGAGCCGCCGCGGACACTCGCGGTGAAAAAGGTGCTCATCGGCTTCTTCAGTGGCACACGCAAGGGTTTGCCTGGCGTCCGATCAGGGCGAA
>JBLNDH010000712.1:0-2970 GCA_050261455.1 Bacillota bacterium | reverse complement strand
TGGTGGGGGGGTGCGGACGGGGCGCTGGGCTGATGAGGGGCCGGCGTGGGGGTGGGCGCGTGAGGCATCATCATTCCCTGCATCATCATCTGGTGCATCGGAGCCATTCCTGGCATGCCCGGCATGGAGGGCATGGCGGGCATAGTGGGGGCGGAGGTCATGAGTGTTTGGAGTTCCTCCAACGCTTTATCCTGCTGGCCGGCTGCCTTGTAGAGTTCGACCATTTGCAGCTGGATGGTGCGTCGAACGGCGTCGTTTTTCACCTCCGGGAGGACTTTGCTGAAGAACTCGATGGCTCCCTTGGGGCCACGAGCGCGAAGCAGGTCATTGGCGGTGATGACGGCGGCGACGCCGGTGTCGCTGGGGTCGCGTGCGAGTCTGGTATATCGCTCCACGGTATCCAGCCAAGAGCGCATCCGCTCAATCTGCTCCTGGAATGCTTGGCCGATGTAAGCTGTTGTGCCTCGGCCTGCCCCCATCGCAGCCATTCCCCCGCCACCCATTCCTCCCATCATGCCACCCATTCCCATACTACCCATTCCCCCCATACCCGGTCGCATGCCGGGTTGGCCAACTCCTGGGCGGCTGGTCGTGCCAGGGGTTTCGCGTTCGGCTCTCGTACGGAACGCCTCGATCTGTTGTTGCAGGGCCTCGGCCTGGGCTCGCAGGCGGGCTGCTTCGTCCTGTACCTGCTGTCGTGCGGCTTCGAGTTCCGGGGAGGTGGGCGCATGGGGTGGTGCCGCCTTGGGTGGTTCAGGCTGGGCGGGGGTTGGTGCTGGAGCTTCCTGTGCGGATACAGAAGCAGCCAGTAAGCCGACCCCAAGGGCTGATGTGGCAAGGAATCGTACTAATTTCATAGAATCGTCTCCTGTGTTGTAGGACCATTTTGCTGCGAAGCATCGGCTTCCATGGGAGATGGGAAGCTTGGCATGCTCGGCAGGCTGAATACTTGATATTCGGGAACGACTGGCACATTACTGGGCATTTCCGGCATGGCCGGGAGGGCGAGATCTGCGGGTTCGCTCTGGGCGATGAGCGTGTCAATGAGAACCGAGTCGGCGGAGGGGCGAGAGAGTAGGCCGCTTAGGTTGATCAGGATGACGATGGCCGCAGCCAAGGAGCCCAGCCCGGCCGCGAGGACCCAGGGAATCAGTTCCCTGGGCGTTCGGCGAAACCGCCTCTGTTTGTAAGCGGGTTCATAGCCCACGGCGATGGGCAACAGCTCGGTGGCGAGATCGCCGGGGTAATGTTGGGCAACATAGGCTGTTTTCGCTCGCTCGATTTGTTCTCGCAGATGGTTCATATTCGCTCGCAGTTGCGTCGGTGTTTATTCATCCATGGCCAGCATTCTTCGTCGGAGAGCTCGCAGCGCCTGGTGAATGGTCGCTTTGACGGTCCCTGGCGCGCAACTCATGGTAGTTGCGGCGTCTACGATGGAGAGGTCTTCGAAGTAGCGGAGGATCAATGCCTCACGCTGGCGTTCGGGGAGCTCGTCCAGCAGGCTTCGCAGCAACTGGCATTGCTCAGCCAATTCCGCCTGGATATCGGGCTGGGGCCCGTTTGACGGTCTTTCCAGCTCGTCAGCTGGGGCCAATTGCCGTTTGCGTCGATATTCGCGGATCACGTTCAGGGCAATGCCGATAGCCCAGGTTTTCAGCTGGCTCTGGCCGGCAAACTGCGGCAGAGCATGCAGAAATCGCAGGGCGGTCTCCTGGGTTGCTTCGCGAGCATCCTCAGGATTTCCCAGCAGGGTGAGGGACAAACGGAACCAGGGGTCCTGCAGTGATCGCAGGAGCTCAGCCATTGCCTCGCGTTGGCCAATCTGGGCAGCTTTAATGGTGGCGTTGTCCACTCGCTTGAATTCCTGTGTATAATAAGTGCCGGGGATAGCGTTTGGGTTTAGTGCAAACCCACCCGCTACGTATAACGTTGTATAGTCGGGACGCTGGTTGTATCCTATCCGCCCCCTTGGAAAGAAATGCTGAGTCCGAAGGTTTGGGTGCCGAGGAGACGTCGGCGCGATGTAAATTTTTATTTTCTCGGCATTTAGATTTAGTGCTCAGGTTGGTGTTTGCATGAATCCGGTACGAAACGATATTCGAAACGTCGCCATTATCGCTCACGTTGACCATGGCAAGACAACGTTGGTCGATGCATTGCTTCGGCAAAGTGGCAATTTCCGCGACAGCCAGGTGGCTCAGGAGTGCATCATGGACTCCAATCCGCTGGAACGCGAGCGCGGAATCACGATTCTGGCGAAGAACTGTGCGATTGACTACACCGATCCGTCGGGTGCCACGACCAAGATCAATTTGATTGATACTCCGGGCCACGCCGATTTTGGCGGCGAGGTGGAGCGTGTGTTGTCGATGGCCGACGGGTGCTTCCTGTTGGTGGATGCCGCCGAAGGGCCGATGCCGCAGACGCGGTTTGTGCTTAAGAAGGCGTTTGCCAACGGTTTGCGGCCGATCGTGATCATCAACAAGATCGATCGTTCCGATGCCCGGGCTCATGAAGTGCTGGATGAGGTTTTCGAGCTGTTCATGGAGCTGGGGGCGGATGACAAGGCGTTGGATTTCCCGGTGCTGTATGCATCGGGTCGAGCGGGGACGGCGTCGTGGAGCCTGGAAAAGCCGGGCACGGATATCCGGCCGGTGTTTGAGGCCCTGCTGAAGCATGTGCCGGCGCCGGAGGCCGATCCGAGCAAGTCGCTGCAGCTTCGCATCACGAATATTCAGTACAACGAGTATGTGGGCCGGATTGGCGTCGGGCGTATCTACAATGGCAAGATCCGCAGCGGCCAACAGGTCATGATTTGCCGCCGGGATGGCGCGCAGATCCTCAGCAAAGCGCAGCAGATCCAGGTGTTCGATGGGCTGGGTCGCAAGAATGCCGAGGAGGTTGCGGCCGGCGACATCGTGGCGGTTGTGGGTCTGGAGAGCGTGGAGATCGGCGACAGCATCTGCGATC
>JBLNDH010000711.1:0-6225 GCA_050261455.1 Bacillota bacterium | reverse complement strand
GGTCTTGCCGGTGGAGGTGTTGGGGCCGGTGAGTTGCAGGACGCCGGTGCCGGTCTTTTTCAGATCGCCGGAGCCGGTGAGGGCGGCATCGATGAGCAGGTCGATGGGCTGGGAGCCGTTCCAGATCTCGAAGGTGGTGGGAGCGGCAAGCTCGAGGTTGCCGGAGATGCGGGCAGTGGCGGTGGCGGAGGGGTGCACAGCGATCAGAGCTTCGGGATAGAAGTGGGATTCAGATACCATGGTGAGCTTGCCTTGGGCACCCGTAGTGATGGAGCCAGCGCCGGTGGAGGAAGTCGTCTGCAAGCTGGAGGCGAAGCGGATCGTGGCCTGCTTCTCGGCGTGTCCGTTGAGATCGAGCAGACCGCTGTCGCAGAGGTGCCACCCGGCATAGGAATTTGCGACAAGCTGTTCATTCGATTGCCAGACGACTCTGCCTGCGTCTGCTACCTCAAGAATGCTTGGCGATCCAAGAGCTGGGATTCCTGCGGGCTTGTTCAGAACCAGCGTGCCTTCTTTGACTACGACCGAGGCCATCTCGTTGCGTTCCGACCCGGTCAGTACCAGTGTTCCAGATCCGAGCTTGGTAAAGGACGAGCTTTGCAGGGGGCCGCTGTAGGTCACCGTCACTGGAGTCAGGCCGTTGTTGTCGATTGTGATGTTCCCACCAAGTTCGGCTGGCACAGTGGAGGTGAAGACCATATCCGCAGAACCAACTCCGCCTAAGGTGGCGTTGTTCATGATGATTCGCTTATGCGTATAGGTGTGGCTGGCCGAATCGGTGTTCTTCATCGTAGAGGCATCAATGTTCAAGTAACCGGTACCGAGTGAAGAGTCCGCACCGAGCAGTGCGGTCATATCTGTGAGAAAAACGGAATTCAGGGAGGGTTGTGAACGAGGGCTGATGAGGGTTCCTCTCTGATCTCCAAAGCTGCGAAGGTTAATGCCTCCCGTTCCTGTGATTTTTCCGGTGATCTTGAGGATGGAGTCCTCGAAACTGCTTGCGTTCAAGCCCCCGCGGCCGATCTCCGTGTCTCCGGAAATCAGAATCTCGACTGGCCCATAGGCATCGAGGCGTTCGATGAAGGAAGTTCCTGAGAGGGTCAGGGTTGACCGTTTTGGGCGCACTGGCCACATCTTGATTGACTGGAAGGACGCCTTGCCGGCGAAGGTCACGTCGCCGGCGTCGCTGATATCGAGCTGCTGGGCGAAGGTGGCATCATTTTTGAATTTGAACACTCCGGCAGTGGTATTTGAGTTCTCAATGCCGGCCGACAGACTCAGATTCCCGGAAGCATGAATGGGCGAGAGAAAGGTCAGCTCCCGACCTGATTCTATGGCAATACGTGACGAACCGGGGGCGATGGTGAAGGGGCGGGAGAGAACCATGCTCTTTAGCACATACAAGGAGCCCGAGTTAAGGACGACGCCATCGCCACCGGAATCGCCCAGGGCGTATGGGGAGTCGATCTCCAGGGAGCCAAGGACGCGCGTCGTGCCGGTGTAGCGATGTCGGCCGCCGAGGAGGATTACGTCTCCGACGGCGGTCAGACCATTGGCATAGCTGATAGGGCTGGTGATCGTGACGGAGCCGAGGATGGCCTCGCGATTGTTGAAGTACAGGTTGGAGAAGCCGGAGATGCTGGCACCGCGGCTGGACCCCAGGATGACGCCGCTATTGATCACCAGTGTACCCGTGCCACTCAGGCTGGTGGCATACCCATTCGGCCCCGAAGACAGGGAGAGCGAATTGACAATCTTGCCCTGTACGTCGGTCAACGGTTCGGCGATGCGGACGTTGTCGTTGGGGCCCGCGGAGGCATAGCTGGCGTATTCGGTGGCATCCAGCATGCGGACGCCGCGGTCATCGGGGGTTCCGGCAACGCCATCGCGGCCGGAGTCGTAGGTAGCGAGTTCGCCTATCGTGTTATCGGATGAGGTGGTGACAGTGAGGAAGGGGATGATGCTGACAGTGGGGGAGCCGGCGGGATCGCCGCCGCCGACCAGGGTCGGGGCGGTCTTGAATTTTAGAGAGGAGGCATTGGCGGAAGCACCGGTTCCAAGATTTTGGGCGAGGATCCGAACAGCGCCGCCGTTGGTGCGGACGAGGGCGGAGGAGATGAGGTTGGCGGTACCATCGAGGCCGGGGGTGAGCGTGATGGTGGCGTTGGAGCCATCGAGGACCAGGTCGCCGAAGGTTTCGGTGGAGTTACCGGCCGGTTGGCCCAGATAGGTAAGTTGACTTCGCTGTTGCAGGGTGATGGGGGTCTGATCGGGGATGCGGTTGTCGTTATTGCCGGCGGTGTTGTCGATCAGAAGGGTCGGATAGGCCCATGCAATGGAAGGGCTCTGGACAGTGATGGCCGAGGTGGACAGCAGCGAGCCATTCGAGGATGCCAGGCGAAGGGCGCCGCTTTGTACCTGTGTGGGCCCGGAATAGGTATTGGCGGCCAGGAGACTGGTGAAATTCGAGGATTGCGCAATCGTAAGGCCATAGCCACGTCCAGCGTCGCTGATGGCACCACTGACCGTCACATTGCCCCCGCTGATTACACCGTCGGCACCGAGGATCAGATTGCAGGCGACGACGGGAGAATCGCCACTCTGATGATTGACCAATGTTCCGCTACGCAGGGTGAGGGAGACTCCGGCGGACACATCAGCAGGCGAGCCGAGGGTGAAAGGGGTGAGACGCGAAATGATGAGGCCATCGATAATGCGGTCCTGGCCAAGGGAGATGGTGAGCGGATCGTTGCCGGTGGAAGGGAGGAACTCTACCCGTCGAGTTTCGTTGGGAAGGACTCCGGCCGCCCAATTAGTGGGGTCGTCCCAGCTGCCGGTGCCGGCGTCGCCGACCCATTGAATAGGCGAATCGGAAGCCCAGGCGTGGGGGCTTGCGATTGCGATGCCGAGAACTGCGGCCGAGAGAATCGCCTGACGTACGTGAACCTTGCGCGCCATCTTACACCTCCCTTTTTAATGCGGCAGCCTTCGTGGAAAAACTTGCGTTGGCCACCCTTTTTTACGAGGCGATTTCAAGGCGTTGGGGGCGCGGTGAAATCGCCGGACTTTTTGCGAGTCTTGGGGATAGAATTCGAGTCCACTCATCGAATCCCGCCCCTGCCCTTTTTTGCGGTCCTTACCTCGTCCGTACCCTAATCGGGCGGATGAGGGGCGTCAATGAAAATCGGCACAAAAAGACGCCAGGAGAAGTGTACGGGGTGTCCAGTGAGGTGGGGGAGAGGGGCGAGGAGGAACGCGGATGAAGGCAGCAGAGAAGATGGTGGGCGGAGCCCACCCTGCGTTTATCGAGAGTCAGAGAATTAGTGTCCTGTTGCAAAGGATCGATTCTTGGCTGCAGAGCTCGCGAAGGCTCTCATGGACAGGAATGATCTGACTCTCAATAGCTGCTTCAAATCAACCGGGCGGCGAAACCGCAAGCGTGGTCTTGGGTCGGAGGGCGAAGGGAGGATCACCACACTTAATTGACAATTGAAGGGGGACCCCAGGGAACGAGTTCCCGAGTGTTAGGAGGGGTTGGGAGGACCTTGAGTTCCCCACGGCGGCGCCGTGGGCTTTAGGAGCGGAAACAGTCTCGTGGCAGGTTCGGTTGGGGTACATCTGTTGCGCCGAACCCTCACCCCAACCCTCTCCCGGAGTACCGGGCGAGGGAGAAAGAGGGAGAGGAGGGCTATCTACGGGTTTTTCCGTTGACAATTACGGATTAAGCCGTACATTGAGGGGGCAAGTGCGGAATCTTGGCAGGAGAATAGCGATGGCGAGACCGAAACAGGAGCAACCGACGCCGGCGGAGTTGGAAGTGCTGCAGGTGCTGTGGGAGCGGGGGCCGATGACCGTGCGACAGGTGATGGAGGTGCTGGGGGCGAAGAAGCCACGGGCGTATACGAGCGTGATGAGCCTGATGAGCGACATGGCCGAGAAGGGATTGCTCGTGCGGCGGGCGCAGGGGAAGGCGTTTGTGTATGCGCCGGCGGCGCCGCGGGAGAAGACGTTGGGGAACTTGCTGGGGGATCTGCTGCAGCGGGCGTTTGGAGGGTCGGCCAGTGCGCTGGTGGCGCATCTGTTGAACAAGACCAGTCCGAAGGAGTTGGAGAAGATTCGCGAGACGATCGAGGCGCATAAACGCAAGACGGGAGGCGAGTGATGGGTGTCATCGAGTTCTTTGCAGGGCCGGGTTGGCAGCGATTGGGGTGGACGTTGGTGCATCTGCTCTGGGAGGGGGCGGCGGTGGCGGGGGTTACGGGAGGGGTGGCGCTGTTGCTGCGGCGAGGGGGGCAGCGCTATGCGGCATACCTGGCCGGGCTGGTGGGGGTGGTCCTCTGTGCTGGGGTCACGTACTGGCAAATCGGGTCGGCGGAGCTGGTGTCGCTGGGGCGTCCGGCCGTGGCTGCGATTGCGGTGAATGCCGAGGAAGGGGCCGGGCGTGGGGAGGAGGCGCCAGTGGTTGTTGCACAGGCGATGCCTTCGGCCGAGCCGGCTATTCCGCGATGGACGCCGGGGCCTGCCTCGTCGTGGGCGGTACCAATGGATACGGCGATGTCGTGGGTGGTGGGGATGTGGGTGGTTGGGGTGGTGGTGCTGAGCTTGCGGCTGCTGGCGGGGGTGTTGGGTGTCTGGCGCTGGCGGCGGCAGGTGGAACTGTTGCCGGAGCAGGTGGCCGGGCGAGCGAAGGAGTTGGCGCGGCGGCTGGGGCTGGAGGGGTTTGCGCGGGTGTATGGATCGCGCTGTGTCCGCGAGCCGCTGGCGGCCGATGGTGCTGTTGCCGATCGCTCTACTGGCGGGCACGCCGATGGAGGTCTTGGAGGCGGTGATCGCGCATGAACTGGCGCATATTCGCCGGCATGATTTGTGGGTGAACCTGCTGCAGCGGGTGTTGGAGACGCTGTTGTTCTATCACCCGGCGATCTGGTGGCTGTCGGGGAAAGTGCGGGAGGAGCGGGAACTGTGCTGTGATGAGCTGGCGGTGAAGGCGACGGGGCGGCGAGTTGAATACGCGGCGGCGTTGGAGCAGGTGGCCAGCGGGAAGTTGGCGTTTGGAGACGCAGGGTTGGCCGCGGCGTGGGGGACGGGTCGGGGGATGCTGCTAGCGCGGGTGAGGCATGTGTTGGGGCTGCCGTTGACCCGACCGGCGTGGGGTTGGCCGGCGGGGGTGGCGGCGCTGGTGGTTTTGGTGCTGGCGGGCGTGGGGACGCACCTGGCGCGATCGGCGGAGCGTGCAAATGGATCGGAGGGGCGAGCGGGGGATGTTCCGACGCTGGAGGAGATTGCCAAGGCGCTGACGGAGGCGGAGGGCAAGATTGCCAATCTGCAAATCCAAGGGTTCGAGATGACGCAGGAGAATCTGCCGGCCGGGGCGAAGGCGTGGCAGGCGTCGCCGATCCGGTGGGCGGGTACGGCGTGGTATGACAAGCCGACGGGGAATCGGGGGCGGGTCAACTTCGACCACCATGTTCTCAAGTGGGAAGGAGGATGGACGCCTTGGTTGGATTCCCAGGAGGATGTCGGGTTTGACGGAAAGACAAGCCGGTGGGTCACGCATACGGTGGCTACTGTGGATGCAGCGGGTGTTGCAGACGAATTCAAAGACTCCCGACGCGCCAGGATCACGAAGCACAACCCTCTCATCGATGAATCGATGCCATACGCGACGGGGACCGCGTTCAATTTGCTCTATACCGATTATGGCGAGGAGAAGAAGCTCAAATACGTTCCTGGATGGCTGCGTGGGATGGTTCGGAATGGGACGAAGATGAACATCACCCGCGAGTCGGTGCGGGGCATTGCCGCGGTGAAACTCAGCCTGATTCCCCCGGCCAGGGGCGGGCAATTTGGATTGTGGTTGGACCCGGCCCGTGGGTATGCGCTGCTGAAGCAGGAGATCGTCATGCCTCTGGATGGGCAAGGCGTCCTGTTCGAACGCAAGGAGATCACGGAGCTGGC
This sequence comes from Bacillota bacterium, assembly GCA_050261455.1. GTDB lineage: Bacteria > Planctomycetota > Phycisphaerae > Tepidisphaerales > Tepidisphaeraceae > JAPLNB01. The sequence goes on along the minus strand of JBLNDH010000711.1, from coordinate 267 downwards.
GGAGGCCGCCCCGGGGATATGGTATCCCGTCGCAGCGAGCTTCGAGGAAGCGAAAGGCAAGAACCACCAGGACCGGGTGCGATTGACGTACCGGGCCCGGAAAGTGATCGTCAATGATCCGAAGTTCGATCCGGCCGTCTTCACCGTGCCCATCCCTGCTGGTTACCAGGTGGCGGACGAGACAAAGGCGGAATCGCAGATCGACAAGGCCTTCATGTACCTGGGTGGGACCGAGAATGCCAGCGTGGTTTCCACCGGGGAGCAGGG
>JBLNDH010000710.1:0-5238 GCA_050261455.1 Bacillota bacterium | reverse complement strand
CCTACCGTTCCCCTCACCCCCGCCGTGCACAGCGTCGCGCTGGTCAAGATGACGCTCTGCACCTTCTCAAACAGATGTTGTTTCAATCCCTGCGCGATGTTGATCGGCGCCGCATGCAGCGACACGCGCTGCGGGGCTCGCGTCGGGATCTCCATCCAGTAAACCGTATCCTCCAGCGAATGGCTCAGAATCGCCTCCAGCACATCCGCCGACATGCTGGCCTTCTCCGCCTGGCTCGTCAGCTCCGAAATCTCCTCCTCCGTATCCATCCCCGCGATCATTGCCTTCATATGCAGCGACAGATCCCGCAGCTTCGGCGACACATCATTCTCCACCCAGTTCGCCTCATGAATCCGCCCGTTAGATCGCCCGCACTGCTGCTGCCAATGAATGCACCGCGCAAAGAAATGGTCCAGCCGATGATGCAGCTCCTCCACATCCCGAATCGCATCATTGGCATTGCTGCCATGCGTGCTGAGGATCCCCTTGCCGCGCTTCACGTCGTACAACGTGCGCAACTGATACCGCAGCCCCGATTCCCCGATCTTCAGCCCGAAATGCTCCCCTGCCACATCCTCCACCGTGTGTGCTTCATCCAGGATCACCGCGTCGTACTTCGGCAGGTAATTCACCCCCGCCGCCCGCAGCGCCAGATCCGAGAAGAACAGCGCGTGATTGGTGATCAGGATCTTTCCCCCCTGCATACGCCGCTTGGCCGCCTGCCAGAAGCACTTCTCGTAGAACTTGCAGCGCTTCCCCAGGCAATTCCCATGCTCTGCGCACACCCGGTCCCACACGTCGCTCTCCGGCAGCACCGGCAAATCCGCCAGCGACCCGTCGGCCGTCTTGTGCGACCACTCCTCGATCATGTACAGCGATTCTTTCTGCCGATCGAACTCGAACAGCGAATACATCCGCTGGTTCGTCTGCTCCAGCCGTCGCTGGCACAGGTAATTGTTCCTCCCCTTCACCAGTACTGCCGTGAACTCATCCGGATACACCGCCTGCAACAGCGGAATGTCCTTGTCGATCAGCTGTTCCTGTAGCGAGATCGTGTGTGTGGAGATCACCACGCGTTTCTTGTGTTTCACCGCGAAATCGATGGCCGGCAGCAGATAGGCAAACGATTTTCCGACCCCTGTACCCGCTTCCACCAGCAAATGCTCCTTGCTCGTCAGCGCGCGTTCCACCGCCGCCGCCATCTCCACTTGCTGGGGGCGGTGCTCATACTTCCCCTCCAGCCGCCGGGCAATCGCCCCCTGCGGCCCGAGAATGTCCTCGAGCATCGTGCTCATCATTTCGCGGAATGTTAGGGTAGCACCTGAACCAAAGACAGTACAGCGCCCTCTTCCCCCCTTTTCCAAGCCACCCCAGGTTCTTGTGCCTTTTCTGATCCCCGACCCCTCACCCCTGCCCCCTGCCGCGTCTGAGCAGGTGTCCCGCCACCAGCATGACGAGCAAATAAGGCGTGAACAGCGCAAATCCCTCCACGCCCGCCACAAACGCCAATGGCAAGAATCGCACCGCTCTCATAGCCTGCAATTCTACCACGCCCCATAACCCCCCTCCCACACAATTCCATCCGACCTCAACAATTCCCCCATAATCTGGGCAATCTATGCCACACGCACCGCTTCCCCCGCCTTCCTACACCGTTTTGCAGGTGCGTGTACTGCTTCGCTCGCTACGCCGCTTCGCGGTGGCCCGAAGGGCCCAGCCGTACCCTTCCCCAACTGCTCTATCCACCTGCAACCGGCTCCAGCTGGCAACTACCAACTACGAACTACCAACTCCTACGATCCCACCGCCACCCCAAACCCCCAGTTCCCCGAGTAGTTGTCGATCTTCACCAGGATCCGATTGACGCCCGCCCGCAGGTATACCGGCACCGAATCCGAATTGGCCATATACGCCCGCCCCACCTCATGCTCATGCACCACTTTCCCATTCAGCCAGATCTTGATCCCGTCATCGCTGCCGCAGCGCAGAATCGTTTCCCGCCCCTGGCTCGCTTCGATCTCCACATACGCATACGCCACCGCATACTCCACCGGCCCGATGCACTCCCCCAGGTCCACACACCCATTCCGCCCCGCCGTCGCCCGCTTCCACTTCAGCACGGTGCCGTTCGTGTGGTAGATCGTCTTCACATCCACCGATCCATCGCCGCGATTGACGAATTCATCCTCCACCACCGTCTTCAGATCCAGCGAGATCTTCCCCGCCTTCTCTCCTTTGAAAGGCCCGATCACATGCCACGTCCCCAGGTACTCCGCCATCGCCTTGGCCTGCGCCGCGTCCCAGCTTCGCCGCAAATCCTTCGGATTCACCGCCCCAAACCGCTTGCCGCTCGTCGGCACCAGCGTCTTCTTCGCATCCAGCGTCGGCAGCAGCTCCCCATGGGCCGCGATCAGCTCGTCGCACATCTCCACGATCTGATCCACCGGCAGGATCGCGCTGGTCAGCGGATCGAGCATCGCCGCCTGGTACACATGATCCCGCCGTCCTTCCAGCGCCGCCCGGATGAACAGCTCCTGCTGCGCCACGTGCGGCTGCATATACCCCACCAACTGTGGCGGCAGCTCTCCCACTGTCGTCAGCTGCAGCCCCGCCCGATCCACCAGCGTCGGCCCCTCCGCAATGGCGCTATTCGGCAAGTTCGCAATCGCCCCCCGGTTGGGCATGTTCCCATACACCACCCGAGGCGTCCCCGTCGCCATCGCATGGATAATCCCGCTCCCATACTCCTGGCTGCGATGCACTTCGATCGGCTCATCCGATTGGCTGAACCGCTTCAGCCGCTCAAACTCCTCCACAATCGCATCGCATCGCCGCAGGTACTCGTCGATCGGCACATCGTACTTCGCGATCACCTCCGGCCCATGCGGGATGAAATACGGGCAATACTCTGCGCTGTGCTCGCTCGATTCCGTCACGAAGTACCCCAGCCGCCTCATCAATTCGAAGCGAACCTTGTTCGTCCGGTAGATTTCCGGATCCTCCATCGCTCGGAACAGCCGCGGGTATAGATCCACCCCGTTCTTCTCCAGCCGCAGGTAGAACGCCATGTGGTTGATCCCTGCGCAGATGAACGCCACCTGCTTGGGATCTTCTCCAAGGTAGTGCATCAGTTGTTCGAACGTCCCCTGCACGCTATGGCACAGCCCCACCGCCCGCACATCGCTGGTGCGCGTGATGGTCTGCATGTTCATGCTCATCGGGTTGGAGTAGTTCAGCAGCACTGCCTTGGGGCATAGCTCCATCATGTCCCGGCACAGCCCCCGCAGCATCGGAAACGTCCGCAATGCCCGGAAGAATCCCCCCGGCCCCGTCGTATCCGCGATCGTGAAGTTCAACCCATACTTCCGCGGGATCTCGAAATCCACCAGGGTCGAATCAAACCCCCCGATCTGCACCATGTTGATCACGAAATCCGCCCCGCGCAGCGCCTCCCGCCGATCCTGCGTCGCCTCGATCCTGGGATTCGCCCCCAGCGTCCGGGCCACCTTCCGGCACAGATTCGCCCCCACCTCCAGCCGCTCCCGATCAATGTCCATGTACGCCAGCGTCGCCTCGCGAAACTCCGGATACGACAGAATGTCGCCCGTGAGATTCTTCGAGAACACCACACTCCCCGCGCCGATCATCGCGACTTTGACCACAGCCCATTCTCCTGTTGCTGAAAGTGCGCTTCCATTGCCCGGAACCCCAGCATTCTTATCCATCTCCCCCGCCGATGAAAGCAGAGCCATAAACTAAGCATGCTTCCCCTCCTCCCGCTTCGCGGTGGTCCGCAGGGCCCAGTCGTACCTTCCCGTCATTCGGCTTCTCCCGCCCCTTTCCCCTTGATTCTTCCCAAATCTGTGGCAAATTGTGGCTAGCGGTGGTTCCTATCTGTACCACCCGTGTTCTGGGTTCTATTGATCGTTTGTATCCTGTCGTATCAAGGCCCAGAGTCAGATGGAGGGTTGTGTGAGAAGTACTCCGATCTGTCGGCCACCGCTGCGCGTCCCTCGGGGAATCTTCTTTGCTACCTTAATTGGATCGTTATTATCGGACCCGTCGAATGCCCCGGCCGCCCAGCAAACGGCCACCTGGGCCGGCGGCACCGCCACCTGGGTGACGCCCTCCAAATGGCTGGGCAGTGGCGTGCCCAACAACGGCACCCCCGAAGGTTGCACCTACTCCGTCATCATCCCCGATAGCTCGTCCTTGCCTTCTGTTGTCAAACTCACCGGTCCCAAAAATATTGATGAACTGACAATCGGCACCGGCAGTATGCTCGACGTCACCAGCGGCGGCACCCTGACCTTCGCACCCGAGCAGGTCGTCTTGACCAACCGTGGCACCCTCTCGCTGGGCTCCACCACCCTCTCCTCCCGCCTGCACTTCATGGGCAATCGCGCTACCCTTGTCGGCGGCGGCACCGTTCTTTTGGGGACCAGCCAACTCAAACCCGGCAGCTTCCCCTTCACCCTGGTCAACGAGGACAACTCCATCCAAGGCAGCGGCAGCCTCAGCGACATGGACATCATCAACCGCGGCACCATCCACGCCAACCGCCAGGATCGCCTCAGCCTCTATGCTGCCTACCCCACCGCCACCAGCCCCCGGTACACCTTCGTCAACAACGGCACGCTCCGCGCCGGCCCCGGCAGCACCCTCACCCTCAACAAGGCCACCTATAACAACTTCGAAGGCAGTCAATCCGGCCGCATCATCGCCGACGGCGGCACTGTCGAAGTCCAGGATGTTACGCTCAACGGCGGCGAACTCACGGTCCTCGGCGGCGGCAACATGTTCCTCCGTGGCCACATCAACACCCGCCTCACCAACAGCCCCACTGGCACCATCCTCGTCACCAATCAACTCGGGGGCACGCTCGTCAACCCCGCCGGCGGCCTGGTTGCCTTGGCCGGCAAATTCACCCTCACCCTCGACAGCAAAAGCACCTACAACAACGCCGGCACCTTCATCAGCGCTACACTCCTCACCGGTGGCCCCCTCTACGGCGGCACCATCCGCCTCACCGGCGGCCCCGTCGCGTTCCGCGGCGGCGGATTGCTTACCCTCGCCAGCGACCGCTCCCGCATCGAATCCGACCCTGCCTCCCCCAGCTCGCTGCTCCTGATAGATCAGACCCTCAACGGCTATGGCCAAGTCACCGCCCCCATCGTCAACTGCGACACCATCCAGGCCGATTCCCCCTCCGGCTCCCTCCAGTGCAACATCATCGCC
>JBLNDH010000709.1:0-6300 GCA_050261455.1 Bacillota bacterium | reverse complement strand
ACCGGTGATCACGAACCTCCGGTGCCCACAGACACTCCGATAATCACGCCATTTCCCCCTTCAGAGCCCCCCCTTCGAATCACTCCGCCTCCGACGCCGTCGCTCCCGCCAACTGCGCCTTCCGGGCGGCGGCTTTGCGAATCCGACGCGTTCGCCCAACCGTCTGCTGATCAACCGTCGCTTTCCGTTTGGGATTGGCCAAAGCAATCTGCACCGCCGCCGCACCATCTGCCGCATACAGGTCGGCGCCGATTTCCTCCGCCAAACCTTCCGCCCGCTTGTAGATGCCCCCGCAGCACATAATCTGCAACTCCGGGCAGCTGTTCACCTCGCGAAGATAGTCGATCAGCTTACGAACCGCCGGCATCCCCGTGGGCAACGTCCCAAAAAAGACCAGCAGATTGGGCCTCAACTCGCCGATAAGCTTCAGCACTTCATCATTGGGCAGCCCCCCACCCGCAAAGCGGACCGTATACCCCTCCGCCTCGAACAGATCCGCACAGATCTGCCCCCCAAGCTCCTCAGGCTCATCATCGCCACACAAAATCAGCACCGTCCGCTCATTGGCAGCCTTCAGGTCCAACAACCCCGTCAACTGGTCGGTAATCGATCGATTCAGACGGGTGGCCAGGTTCAACTGCGTAATGCTGATCCGATCGTCGCGGTACAATTCCTGCAACCGCTCCATGGTCGGCCAAACCAACTCGACCAACAGGTCGCGGGGATTGTTCCCCTGCTCGATGGCCGTGGCCACCATATCCCGAGTCCCAAGGCGATTCCCCGCCAAAAGCAGTTCCATGTAAGACTTAGCCAGTTCCTGAGCGGCAATCGTGACGGTGCTGATCATATGAGCCCTTGTCGGGGGTGCCGGAGGATCCGTCATATCCGCAACACACCCAATTTAACATTGGAGGCTTCCCTGCCGCCGTCTCTTTCCATTCCCGTGTTAAGCTAGGCAACTTACGACACCTAAGGTATCGACCTTCCCCACTTCGAATCTTTACCCATTTTAACATTCATCCCAAAGCAGCAGACGCACCTCGGGTGCGCGACCATCTTCTTTGGCAGATACTGGGGCAGACATTCCCGTCCCTGGTGGGCCAGACATTCCTGTCTGCCCCAGCCGCCGGAGGGGTGGGTGTACTCGCCCGCCCGACGGCGCCTGATCCTCTGCCAAGATCCCTGGTCACACCCCGCACCTCTCCCCCCAACCCCGCGCATTTCCATTTTCCCCCGGGAAAGTACACTATCCCCCTTGCTCGGAACTGTTAGGAATCGCTCATCCCAAGGCGAGGCATGCCTCGCCTGGGTAGTTTGAAGATCCATCCATGGAGAATCGCAAAAAGCATCTTTCGTCAGTACGCAGCATCGTGGTCAAGCTGGGAACCCAGTTGCTCTCGGATTCGCAGAAGCGGCTGGACACGGCTTTTCTCAAGGAAATGGCCGGACAAGTCGTCAAACTACGCGAACGCGGCATCCACGTGACCATCGTCAGCTCCGGAGCCGTCGGCGCCGGCTTGGCCGAGCTGAAGCTCAGCAAACGCCCCACCAGCCTCGGGCAACTGCAGGCCGTCGCCGCCGTCGGGCAACGCCGATTGATGGACGCCTGGGGCGAAGCCTTCGATGTCTACCGCCTGCCCGTCGCCCAGGTGCTGCTCACACGCGAGGACATCGACAACCGCACCCGCTTCCTCAATCTGCGCAATACCATCAGTGCCATCCAGGATCTGGGCGCCGTCCCGATCATCAACGAAAACGACACCGTCAGCACCGACGAAATCGTCAAGATCACCTTTGGCGACAACGATATCCTCGCCGCTCTGGTCACCGAGGCCCTCGGCGCCGACCTCCTCGTCCTCCTGACCGTCGTCGATGGCCTGCTCGATCGCGCCAGTAAGCCCGTCCGCCTGGTCAACAGCATCGAACAGGCCCAGGCCCTCGTGCGAACCGAGAAAAGCTCGCTGGGCAAAGGCGGCATGGATTCCAAGCTGCGCGCCGCCAACATGGTCACCGAGTGCGGCGAGGCAATGATCGTCGCCAACGGACGCTCCAAAGGCGTGCTGCTCAGCATCCTGAACTTCGAAATGGTCGGGACCCTGTTTGTCCCCTGCCCCAAGAAGCGAGCCGCCCGAACCCGCTGGATCGGATCGGCCCGCCCCATCGGCGCCGTCCTCGTCGATGATGGCGCCGTCACCGCCGTTACCAAAAAGAACAGGAGCCTCCTCCCCGCTGGCGTTGTCGATGTCGAAGGAACATTCGACCGCGGCGACCTGATCGCCATCAAAGCCCCCGACGGCCGAATGGTCGCACGTGGCCTCAGCAACTACTCCGCCGCCGCCATGCAGCAGATCCTCGGCAAGAAAACCAGCGAAGTCCGAAGCCTCCTCGGCGAAGCCGCCTACGACGAGGTGATCCACCGAAACAACATGGTCGTGGAGTAAGCAAGCCCAACTTGATAACCAAATCCTCCGGATAAAACCCGAATGCCTAAACCCTAATGTCTAGAGAATGACGAATGCCCCAAGCCCCAATGACGAACGGGCTCCTTTGCAGGGAGCCCATTCGTCATTCGTCATTCGGGCTTCTTTAGACATTCGGGCTTCGTCATTCGGGCTTAGTCACTGGGCCTTCCCCTCCGTGAATCGCATCAGCGCCCGCCGCGCCCACAGCACAATAACCAGGATCGCCACCGCACCCGTCGCCAGATTCGCCACGATCAGCCCCACGTTCTGTTGCTGAAACTCCATCGCCTGGAGCGTAGCCGCCGTATACACCACGAACGCCGTTCGCGGCGCAATCCCCACGACCGTTCCCACGGCAAACGGAACCACGCCAACTCCTATCGAACCGATCAGAACATTGGTAACAGCAAACGGCGAACTGGGCGGCACCCGCACCAGCGTCACAATCAGCAGCGATCGCCAGAAGCCGCTCCCCAGCAGCGCATCATACACCGCCTGCCACTTGGCATGTTCGCGGATCAGTTGGGCAATCCGATCCCCCGACGCCCGCCGAGCAATTGCGTAGCCAATCAGCGATCCCCCCAGGTAGGACAGTAATGCCGCCGGCAACCCCAGCGCAAACCCAAACGTCCATCCCCCCAGCGCCGAATGCGTCCACGTCGGCAGCACCGCCAGGCCGCCCAGAACCCAGAACACCACCACATAAAGCAGCACGCCCACCCATCCCTGCGACTGCAACCACGGACGCAACTGCAGGATCGTCCCAACCACCAGGGCAAACCCCAGGAAAGGCAGGCTGCTCGCCAAGAACGTCAGAATCCCCGCCGGACCAAGTCTCCGGAACAGCGCACGATACCCCTGCCCGGCAGACGCCCGCGTCCCCGGCGATGCCGACCCCTCAGCCGAAGATTCATTCGCCCCTTCTCGCATCGGAAATAGCCTACGAGCCCCACCGGCATTTGCAATTATGGGACAGCCCCGACGCGACGAGAATGCGGAAAGTTCCCCTTCTGCCACGACGATAACACCAACATGCCCATCGTGCCCGCTTCGATAGGTCAGCCCGAACCCCGCACCATGCATCACCATGCCCGGCGAAGCCCACGCCACGTGCTCGTCGCCGCCGCAACCCTCTGGGACTCCAATGTCCCCGATGGCACCGCCGGAACACGCGTCTCCATCCTGAACGTCTCCCTTGAGGGAGTGGCATTCCGCGCACGCGTCCCTTTTGAGCCCGACCAGGTCTACTACGTCCGAATGATCGCCGGCCCACTACACCTGGAAGGCCCCATTCGTGTCGCTTGGTGTCGAAAACACGACGCCACCTCTTTCGAAATCGGCGCCATCTTCATCGGCCGCAAATAACCCCCCCCGTGCCGCCCCCATCCCCAGGTCTCCAACCCCCGGGATTCATCCCTAGGCCCCCCTTCAATTGGCAATTGAGAATTGTCAATCTTCAATTGTCAATTAAGCGATGCCCGCCTCCTTCGCCACCTCGCCTCCCAATACGCTTGCGGTTTCGCGGATCCACTTGCGTTCCGACGCCAATCCCTTCGTTCTTCTCCGCGTGCGAAGATTCTCGACGCGACCGCACCATCACTCCATCCCTTCCCCCCTTGTCCCTCCCTCCGTGCCTTCGTGCCTTCGTGCCTTCGCCCCTCCGTGCCTCTACCTCACCCCCCTCACACCATCCGCACATCAATAGTCCCCGCCCGCGCCCCACTGGTCCGCTCCAACGCCAGTTCATGCGCTTCGTGATAGTGATGGATCAACGCATGCCAATCGAACAATTGGCTCAGACGCTCCACCCGATTGCGCTGCTCGATCCGCTGCCGCCGGTTGTATTGCGCAAAATTGTACAGGTAATCCGCCAGGTCATTGGCCGCATCATCGAAGCTGCGCGTGCTGCGGTTCAGCACCAGCAGCCCATGCTCCGCGCTGTCGGGAATGTGCCGCCGGACATACGCCCCAAAGCCGCTCAGATCCGTCGTCACCGCCGGCAAGCCCAACGCCACACACTCCATCGGCGTATAGCCCCACGGCTCGTAATAGCTAGGGAAAACCCCCAGATGACAACCGCGCACAAACTGCTCGTAATCCAGGCTCAACAGCGGACTGGTCGCCGTCACGAACTCCGGATGAAACACCATCTTCACCGGATCATCCGCCGCGTTGAGCAGATGGCGATGCCGCAAATGCTGCAGAATCGGATCGTTCGCATCGTCCACCAGGTCGTGCGTCACGATGATGGGCTGCCGGCTCGTACGCCACGCGTACATCGTACGCTTCAGCCGGATCGTGTTGCTGTCGTCCAGCAGTTCCGGGTACAACGGCAATCGACCCGCCGCCGCCGCATGAAAGAGCGTTCGGCCCATTTGATGCTCGATGTCCGCGCAAGTGCTCCGTAGATCTTCGAACATCGACTGGCTCTGCAGCACGCCCACATTGATATTGCGCGTCGCCGCCCGCGTGATGATGAACGCAACAATCGTCGGCTTCACCGCCGCACTTTTCAGCCGCTGGTTCAATCGCGCCAACGCCTCGATGAACAGATCCATCCCCTTGTTGCGATACTCGTACCGCCCGCTGGTGAACAGGTAAATCGTGTTGTCCAGGTCAAACGTATAGCTGGGGAAAAAATGCCCCATCACGAATTCGTTGATCCGCTCCTTGTACTGCCGATGCAGATTCTGGAATTCGTGCAACGCCGTGAAGCGGTGAATGTTCAAACCGTTCGGAAGGATCGCTTCCGGCGTTCGCCCCAGCAGCTTGGCCGCCTCAATCGCCGTCACCTCCGACACCGTCGTGAACGCCGTCGCCGCATGCGCCGCCGCACGCTCGATGGCAAATCGCGGGTAAATGTTGTAATGCGCCGCCGCCGCATCGGGATCGACGTTGGGCAGCTCATCATAAAAGCGCGGATTGTCACTGGCCAGGTATCGCCCCAGCAGCGTCGCGTGCGTCGTGAAAACCGTCGCCACCGGATACCGCAAATGCGCAATCCGCGGCACCGCCACGCCCCCCATCCATTCATGAAAATGCCCCAGAATCCGCCGCCCTGGCAAGACCTCCGTCAACTGCCGGAAAAACTCGGCGACCGCAAACCCGAACGCCACCACGTCGTTCACTTCCCCATCCGAAGCCACCGTCGAAATCCCGTGGTCCTTCCACAGCAGGTACTTGTCGAGGTCGAGCGAGTTGTACCGGGCGCGATGGTCCAGCAGGATCACACGCGGCCGGCCCGGAATCAGCCAATCTCCATAATGGCACGGCATCCCCGCCGCCCGCAGCCGATCCAACGTCTCCCGAATGAACCCTTCCGTCGGCCGCTCCTCAAACTCCACCGCCGCCGTAGCAGGGTTGTATGGCCCAATCAGGAAATAGCGATCCCCCCACTGCTCCTTCATCGCCGCGGCCTTGGTCCGCAGAACCGTGTAAATGCCGCCCAGCTGCCAACACACTTCCCAGGCAACTTCAAACAGCAAAGGCGCCTGGGAGACGGCAGCTTGCGTCGTAATCGGCTGAGCATCCGGCAAATCAGAATTGATCATAGAATCCGTCCGCTGAGCCTGCTCGCTAAGAAATGCGTTATCTCTATTCATGACGTTCTAGAACTCGGTCCTTTGCCCACTGTCCTGCGTTCCAGAACAACGGACCAGAAATAAACCACTGTACTAAGGTAGAGGATTCTCGGCTTATCGCAAGCCAATAGCCCGCTTCCGCACAGGTCCGAGAATTCTATCTCTCGTATTCACAATTATATGTTCACCAGGGCCAATCTTGCCCCTGCAATTCCCGCTCACCCCGCCCGTTTGGTGACGCTCCCCGAGCGGCGTGG
>JBLNDH010000708.1:0-13666 GCA_050261455.1 Bacillota bacterium | reverse complement strand
AGCCCCTGTCGCGATGAAGCGGCATTCATGCGCAAAACCCTGGATAGCGTTACGTCGCAGACTATTCCGCCGGCCCTGTGGGTGATAGTTGATGACGGCTCTCAGGACGATACCCCGAAGATCCTGGCGGAGTACGCGAGCAAGTTTGACTACATCCGTGTGGTTCGGCGTCAAGATCGCGGTACACGCAGTGTTGGACCAGGGGTCATCGAGGCGTTCTATGCCGGGTATGAGACGATCGACCCTGACAGGTTCGATTATGTCTGCAAGCTCGATCTAGATCTTGACATTCCACCGGGCTACTTCGAAACCATGATGCAGCGAATGGAGCAGAACCCGCGCATTGGCACTTGTAGTGGCAAGCCGTACTTTCATGAAAGCGATGGCCAGCTGATCAGCGAAGCCTGCGGCGATGAGATGTCCGTCGGCATGATCAAGTTCTATCGCACCGAATGCTTCCGGCACATCGGTGGCTTTGTCCGGCAGGTCATGTGGGATGGCATCGATTGTCACCGCTGCCGCATGCTCGGGTGGATTGCCTGCTCTTGGGATGAGCCGCAGATCCGCTTTCTCCATCTCCGCCCCATGGGCGCCAGCCAGAAGGGGATCTTCACCGGCCGGATGCGCCATGGCTTCGGGCAGTACTTCATGGGGACTAGCCTGCCCTATATGACCGCCAGTGCGCTGTTCCGCATGACGCGCCCGCCGCTCGTGCTGGGCGGCTTGGCGATGTGGTGGGGCTATGTGCGGGCAATGCTTCAGAGGAAGCCACGCTACAAGGATCCGGAGTTTCGGCAATTCCTCCGCCAGTATCAGTGGGATTGCCTGCTCCATGGCAAGACCAGGGCAACGCAGCAGCTCAATGAACAACAGGCGGCCAAGTGGAAACCGGCAGAGGCTGTGGGGGTTTGACCAAGTCTGCACAGGGTTCACCTACCGAGGGAGATCAGTAGAAATGTCTGGCCCGTCACAGATTGCCGGCGCCGAGGAGCTGCGTCGGCAAGCCGGTATCGGTGCGACGATCTATACCGATCAGTTGCCGCCCAGCGCCACGGCATCGCGCCAAGCGGCTCCGGCATTGCCTTGCATCTATCTGAAGGGTATCCCCCTGCATGCGGTTACAGAAATGCAGGCAGTTCAGTATGTGCTGGATCAACTGGAGGTGGGACAGGGTGGCTGGGTCATCACGCCCAACTTGGACCATCTGCGGCGGCTTTCTCACGATCAGGGATTCAAACAGCTTTATAGCCAGGCCAGCCTAATCGTGGCCGATGGCATGCCGCTGGTGTGGGCATCGCGGCTGCAAGGGACGCCCTTGCCAGAGAGAGTGGCTGGGTCGAACCTGATCAATTCGCTCAGCAGAGCCGCAGCCAAGCGGGATCGGTCTGTCTACCTGTTGGGCGGCGATCCGGGTACTGCGGAAAAGGCCGCCGATATCTTGCGAGAACGTTATCGGAACCTGCGGATTGCGGGGACGCACTGCCCGCCGGTTGGGTTCGATAGCAATGAGAACCAGATGGAAGGACTGATTTGTCGGCTCGATCAAGCCGATCCGGACATTGTGTACGTAGCGCTTGGTTCGCCCAAGCAGGAATGGCTTATTGGCCGGCTTCGTGGTCATCTGCCGCGGGCATGGTGGCTGGGAATTGGCATCAGTTTCTCCTTCCTGTCAGGGCATGTGCGGCGGGCGCCGCGTTGGATGCAACGGACCGGCCTGGAATGGTTGCATCGACTGAGCCAAGAACCGCGTAGGTTGGCCAAGCGGTACCTCTTGTACGGGCTACCCTTTGCCGGATCCCTGCTGATTGATGCTGCGATCAATCGGCTACTACACAGGGATGCGAATGGTACGCAGCCGCCTACCGCCATGGGCGGTCGTACCGCGGGCCAACTTTTGCCGTGAGAGGCCGCGACGAAAGGTCCGTGCACTTGTCTGTGCAGGAAAGCATGCGGCCACACGGCGATCGTTTTTCCTGCTGAGTGCCGGTAGCTACGACAATAGCATGATTAGCGGCTTTCGCTAGGTCTGCGGATGATGGGGTATGGACGCCGGGACGATTATGGGCACCGATGCTATGAGTACGAATCAAGCCAGCGCCAGAGGTACCAATCTGCGCCGCCTGCGGGCACTGGTGTTGCTCGGGGGATCGGTCCGGCAAGGCCAGTTGGTTTCGCAAGTCGGGCGATCTGTGTTTGAGTTGCCTATTGAAAAGGGCCGCTCCATCCTCGACCTGTGGCACCTTGAGGCTCAAAGGCTTGCTGCCCTGTTAGGTCGGGCGTCTTTGCCCATTCGTGTCCTAGTCGATCAAGATGCTCCGAAACCCCTGCCAGTCCCGGCAGAGGTCCAAGTCGAACGGGATCCACAGAACTACCGAGGCAGTGGCGGCGTCGCCCGCGATATTGCGGTGGAATATGCTGATGATGATGTACTCTTGGTTGCCAATGCAGCACAAGTACTGATGGAACCCTTGGTCGATCTCGTTCAGAGGCTAGCCGCGATGGGAGGTGATGCAAGCATCATCTCGCATCGGAATGGAATCCCAAGTGGCCTGATGCTATTCCGGTGTGGCGTACTGCGTGAACTGCCCGAAGCGGGCTTTGTCGACCTTAAGGAACAGGCCCTGCCAACAATCGCGGCGCATCATCAGGTAACCGTCCTCGAAGTGGATGGACCAAGCGGCATGCCCGTTCGCACGCCAGCGGATTACACTCGCGCGCTGCGACGATACTATCGGCGAGGCATTGAGAGCCAGGATGGTTCAAATGCCTTCGCAGAGGACTGGGAATCTGCTTTTGCGATTGTGGAAGACGGGGCAGAAATCCACCCAACGGCTCGCCTGCATGACTCCGTTGTCTTGCAGGGTGGGCGGGTCGAGGCGGGTGCCGTCCTGGCTCATTCGATTGTATGTCCAGGCGCAGTAATTGAGCATAACCAGGTCATCGTGAATGGCCTCATCGCTTCAATGGGCGATAGTACTCAGAGGGGCTAAGGGCATGGCGAAGTCACGTGCAAGGCATGGTTGGACGGCAACACATGCTGCAATGGCACTGTTGCTAATGGCGGCAGGCCTGTTGGCAATGCGACAACCGTGGGTTGACATTGTTCGCATTGCCCGGATTGATGAGGAATCGAGCCACATCTTCCTGGTGCCAGTCGTCGTCGCGTGGCTGATCTGGGTGCGTCGGGGCCGTTTCCGTTTGTGCCAACCGCGCGGCATGTGGATCGGGCCAATCCTCGTTGTGCTTGGCTGGATTATCTCTACGTGGGGTTTCCGTAATGCTGTTCAATCCTTCTGGCACGGCGGAGCGGTTGTGGTTGTCGTTGGGTGCCTGCTCACCGTCGTAGGCACTGATGTGCTCCTGCGTTTTTTCCCGGCCTTTGCAGTATTGATCTTTCTCGTGCCGATTCCCGGCATGATTCGCCAGCAAATTGCCATTCCACTGCAAACTGCCACTGCGCAGGTAACGCAGGTGCTTTTTGAGCTTCTGGGCATCCCCGTCGAGCGATCAGGAAACCTGCTTAGTATCAACAACATCGATGTCACCATCGCCGAAGCATGCAATGGAATGCGAATGGTGTTTGCACTTGTGCTGGTTTCCTACGCTTTCGCTTTTGGTGAGCCCCTGCGAAACTACGCACGCCTGTTGATTCTGGCAGCAAGCCCGATATCTGCGGTCGCCTGCAATGTTATTCGGATGCTGCCGACTCTCTGGTTGTATGGATACGGCTCAAGACATATTGCCGATAAGTTCCATGATGCCTCGGGCTGGATCATGCTCATGGTTGCATTTTTGCTGCTTATGAGCATCATCCGGATCCTGCGTTGGGCAATGATTCCGGTTGCCCACTACACATTGGCATCTGACTGAGCAAGATCGATCTGCCACTAACCGATTGGCCTGACGAATGCTGATGAGCCAGAAACACATGCCGCTGATTGCGACGGTCATTCTTCTGATCGCAATTGTCGCAGAGGGCTTTTACCGGCCCCAGCCTCAGGATGCCGAGCCGTTCCATGCACGGGTGCGTCAAGCAGTTGAGCAAGTACCCAAGGTGATCGGCGACTGGGAGGGGAACGATAGCCAGTTGCCACCTGCCGCGGTGGCCCTTTTGCGGCCCAATGCAACTTTGAGCCGCAGATATATCAATAAGACGAGGAACCAAGTAGCCGATCTTTTGATAGTGCAGTGTCGGGACGCCCGCGACATGGGCGGACATTATCCACCGGTTTGCTATCCCGCCCATGGCTGGACACGCGTAGCAGAGAGGCCCGTAGAATGGCAGATCGCCGGCAAGAATATTTTGGGCATGGAATATGAATTCTCCCGGATTGTGGAAGGCCGTTCAGTGAGCTGTGTTGTCAGTGATCTGATGATACTGCCTGATGGTCGGTTTGTGCGCGAAATGGACAGGATCAGACGCGCGGCTGCGGATTACCTTCGGCAATTCTACGGCGCTGCACAGATTCAGATTGTAACCAATGCTGGCGTCCCCGCCGAAGAACGCCATGAGATCGCCTCCACACTACTGGAAGCCAATGTGCCTTTACTTGATGCGCTCTGCGCTGGAGGGACACGATGAGTAACGAAATTCAACTCCGGCCATCGGAACCCCTTCCGGATCTTGCCGATCCGTTGGCTTCATGTGATCGGCAGGGCCAGCAGCCCCAGAATATCTTCAAGACGATCCACCGACTGTTACGCAATCGGTATAAATGGTGCATTCCCCTTACTCTCCTCGCCGTGGGTTTGGGCGGCTATGCTGGTTACAAGTCCAGTGAGCCCATCTATGTCAGCAAAGGCACCGTTCATATCCAGCCCGTCATCTCGCCAACTGTTCGATCCACTCCTGAAACTGGCGTCATGCCGATGTTTGATTCTTTTGTCCAGGCACAGGCGACACTGATCAGCAGTCAACGCGTCATTGAGATGGCGATGCAAAGCAATGACTGGAAGAGCGTTGGTAGATGGTATCCGGACGACCCGCTCATCGCGTTTATGGAGAGCCTTACGGTCTCGGCCCCCCGGGGTGAAATCATCACGGTTTCTTTCAAGGATCGGGATTCACGTGTCGCAACCGCCGCCGTCAGGGCCGTTTTGGATGCCTACAACAAAATCTACATCGAGGGCGAACAGGGGCAACGTGGCGCAAAGCGTCAAGCGATAGACGATCTTGCTTCTCGTCTTAACCGTCAGCTCGTCGCCACTCGCGATGAGATTGGAACAGTAACCAAGGGACTTGGCCTCGATGGACTGCGCAACATTCGCGATATGAAAGTGCAGAACTTGAATCGCGTAGCCACAACTCTGGATGAAATTGAGCTATCCCTGGCCGCGACCGATCCCAAGCAACCTGACGGCAAGCAGGGACAAACTGGAGCAATCGGGCAGATAACGGCCATCGAGATTGCGGGCAAAGATCCCTCGATGCGGCAGCTGCTCAAGGAGCAACAGGACCTGAAGACGCAGCTCGAAATCCAGCGGCGCAGTCTCGGTGAAAATCATAATAGGATCCGAGATCTCAAGGTACTCTTGGATGCCAAGTCACAGCAAATTGAAGAATACGTGGCAGGTTTCCGTGTCAATGCATCGTATGGCAGTATCGACCCTCAAAAAAATCTTGTGGGGGCAACTCCGGAACAACTGCGTCAACGCGCCGCGAAGTATCGCGAGATGAAGGCCGCCCTCGAGAATGAAATCAACAATCTGGGGCGAGAACTCGATCGAGCACAGAAGCTCCAGCGCGAAGAGGAACAAACAGCCCAGGACCTGGAGCAGGTCAAACGACGTATCGCCGATTTGGATATCGAAGCTCCCCAAGGCCGCATTCGCATCATCAGTACCGGGGATCACCCGACCGTTCTCAAAGACAGCCGCAAACAATATGCGGGCGTGGGTGGTTTGGGCTGCGGCGGCATGGTATTTGGGTTCTTCTTGCTCATCGGTCTGCTGGACCCGCGGTTCCGTAGCCCCGAGGATGCTCGCAGCAGCGCCGGTCACATGGCCCTGCTGGGCATCTTGCCCAGCTTGCCCGAAGATTTGGCTGATCCGGAGCAGGCCTCCATTGCGGCACATTGTGTACACCAGATCCGCACGCTGCTCCAGCTCAACACCGCCAAGCCTGGTTCCCGTGTCTTCGCAATCACCAGCCCGGCAGCCGGAACCGGCAAGACGAGTCTTGCGCTTGCTCTGGGCGTCTCGTTTGCTGCGGCAAACTCCAGAACGCTACTGATCGACTGCGATATTGTCGGCGGCGGTCTGACGGCGAGGGTGAATACCATCATCCGCCGGAAGATCGGGCAGATCCTCAAACAACAAGGGCTTATTAATCAGCAACAGCTAGACATGGCCATGCGAGTTGCGCGTACTTCGCAGCGGCGGCTCGGTGAAATTCTCGTGGACCTCGGCTATCTGAGCGAAGCCGATGTACAAAGGGCCCTAACCATTCAGGAGGAATCGCCCATCGGCATGCTCGATGCGCTGGCAGGCGATCAACTAGAGAACTGCATTGCCGACACCGGTATCGATGGCCTTTCCATCTTGCCACTGGGTGCAGCGATGCCCGGCGATGTGAGTAAGCTGTCGCCCTCGCTGCTTCGCCCGCTGATCGAAAGGGCCCGCGAGCAGTACGACACCATTCTGATTGACACGGGCCCCGTCCCCGGCAGTCTCGAGGCTTCGGTCGTTGCGACGGCGGCCGATGGCGTCGTGATGATTGTCTCGCGTGGCGAGCATCGCCCACTTGCCGAGAAGTCCATCCAGCACTTGCGCGATATCGGAGCTTCGATTGCGGGCATGGTTTTCAACCGTGCCGAGGTACGTGACATGGAGTTCTCCACCACGAGTAACCGCCTCAGTTCTTATGACCGTGGTATGCGCGGTACGTCGGTGCGGCGACGCAATGTCGTGGAAGGTATCGTTGTAGATCAGCCTGATCCCATTGCCTTGGCAATGGCCGGGCGCCGCCCTGAAGGCAAGTCCGAGAACAGGCCTCAGTCATGACGAGTCATTCTGCTTCGTTGTTGGGCCCAGTCAGAGACCTGCCGACCATCTGGGGGCTTACGCCCGTGCAGTTGCATGACCGTTTCTGGGCTGCACGCGGCGTCCAAGTGGTACGCCAAGGCGAGCGTTCTGAGATCGTCGATGGTGCGGAGCTCTTCTTACTCACCGAATCTCGAACTCTTACGGTGTTCAAGCTGGCAAGGCTCGTTGAGTTCCTGAGCTGGATCAAGCCAGACGTGCTGTATGTTCGCCTGCGTGATCAGCGTGAGCATGGGTACAGTGAACGCGCCATCACCGGACCGGGCAACCGTTTTGTTCAATTTGAGCGCATTTACGATGCCTCCGAAATGCGGCAATCACGGGTTGCGCTGACCCCCGATCGCCGGATTGCCCAGCTCTGGCAGAAATCCCCCAGTGCCCGAACCGGCTGGGACAGAATCCGCGAGGAGATTCCCCGTACCCGCCGCAGCGTGCTCTCCGCAAAGGGTACTGTCTACGATCGGCGGTTGGACACGGAAGTCATGGAGTGCTTGCGTGAGATCATCCGCGTCTGGAAACACCCGGATTCGACAATTCACCGCGTCCACCGGCTCCACGGGGATTCCTGGGGCGATCTGCAGGCACACATTGGTAATACGGCAAAGCTGATCGGCCCTATCTGGATTGGCGCCGGACGCCACATCGACATCGGTGCAACCATCATCGGCCCACAGCTGTTGTGGGACGACCCCACCGCCCGCCCAGCCATTGACACCCTTGAGTGGCACGAAATCGAACCGACGCCCAACCTCGATCGTCCAGTGCAACCCGCCAAGCGGGCTTCGTTCTCGGTTGCAGCAAAGCGGCTGTTCGACATCGTATTTTCCTTGTTCGCCATCCTCCTGACGCTTCCCCTATATCCTCTTGTAATGCTCGCAATCTGGTTTGAGGATGGCCGGCCTTTTTTCTTTGTCCATCGGCGCGAAACCCTGAATGGCCGTGATTTCGGCTGCATCAAGTTTCGGTCGATGCGTAAGGACGCCGATCGGATCAAGGCGCAACTCAAGAAACAAAATCAGGCGGATGGTCCGCAGTTCTTTATCGAAAACGACCCCCGGCTCACCAAGGTGGGCAACTTCATCCGCAAAGCGAACATCGATGAGCTTCCGCAATTCTGGAATGTCCTCCTGGGCCACATGTCTGTTGTTGGGCCCCGGCCCAGTCCCCATGCTGAAAACCAATACTGTCCACCCTGGCGTGAAGCCCGCCTCAGTGTTCGCCCGGGCATCACGGGCCTATGGCAGGTCCACCGCACACGCCGTCAAGGCTTGGATTTCCAGGAATGGATTAAATACGACATTGAATACGTTGAAAACGCCAGTTGGGCACTCGATCTGAGGATCATCTGCGAGACCATTTGGATGGTCATTCGGGGAGTACTGCGATCATGATGGTTAGGGCCAAAACCAAACGCCGGTTGTTCATACTGCTGACGGTCGTCCTCGTTGTTACTTTGGCACTTACCGCTGCGGTTCTGGTCCGCAAGCGGCAGATTAACAACCGCTACGCTGTCATGCGAGAAACGGGCATGGCTGCTTACAAGGCCGGCGATTACGAAGGTACGCTCAATAGCCTTGCCAGCTACATCAAGCGTTATCCTCAGGATGCAGACGCCCTCTATGCTCTGGCCGAGTCACGTCGCCAGGTCGAGACGCCCGATGGAAACTACCTACCCATTGCAGCACAGCTCTATCGCCGCTTTCTCGAATTGCGTCCCGATCGTACCGACGCTCGGCGCGAGTTGACCCTCCTCTACTCCGCTATGGGCTATCACAGTGAGACCATCGAGTCTGCCAGAATAGTACTGGAGAAACAGCCCAATGACGTACCAATCCTCTCCGCACAGGCTCGAGCCTATGCCATAATGCGTAACGCAAAGGACGCGCTCAAAGTTGCCGAACACGCCGTCAAGATCGAGCCGCTCAACCTGATGATGCACGCGCTGGTCCTGGAATGCTACCGAGAGCTGGATCGGAAAGCTGACATTCTGCCCTATGCTCAGGCGTTTCTCGAATCCCATCCTGCGGATGCACGGGCTGAGGCCTTGATGGGTGCAGCATGCATGGTCGCTGGCGACCTCACAGCTGGCCAACAGCAAAAACTCTCCAGTTTCGTGGCTGCTAAGTACCCCAACGCGAAACTGGAGAACACCACTGCCTTAGCCGCCGCCACGTTCTTCATCCGTCAGGCGGCTCGGCGGCCCATGAACGAGCCTGAATTTGTCCGCATCATCGTTAACCAGCTTGAACAGCTTCGCTTGCCGCTCGAGTCCACCGCCGTCCTCGAACGTGCACTGGACGCCAAAGACAATCCTCAGCGAGACGATGTTCAGTTGCGTCGGCTCCTCATCCGCCGCCTCTTTGAACTGGGCCAGTATGCGGATATTGAGAAACGCTTGGCCAACGTTAAGCTGGACGCCTCCGGGGCAGATCTTGAGATGCTGGCCCTCAAAGGCATCGCCTTGGTACGACTGAACCGCCAGCCAGAGTCTTCAGCCATTGCCGATGCCTTGGCGGCTGTCGCAAACGATCGCGTGGCACACGCGTGGAGCGAGATCCTTAAGCAAGTATTCATTGCCAACAACAACGACAATCCCAAGCTGCTGGAAATCCTTGCAGCAGCACTTGAGGTTCAGAAAGCGAATCCCTATTTCCACTTTTTCCGCGGCGAAGCCTACGCGGCAATCGGCGAGCGAGATGCCGCCATCAGCTCATTCAAGAAGGCCGCCGCTTCGAGCCCCCTTTGGCCACTGCCGTTTTTGCGGCTTTCCCAACTGTTACTGGAAGATGGCAAGCCCGCTGATGCTGTCGCCGCCGCTCGGGGGGCTAGCGAGCTTTTCCCCAGCCCTGCAACCTACAGCAACTGGGCCCGCGTCTGGGCTTCCACAATAAGCCCAGCCAAGATCCATGAAGAGAGGGATTTGGCGAATCTGGTGGCCTATGTCCAGCGTGTCCAGCCTGGCGAAGAACAGACGCTCCCCTTGCATGTTTTGATCCTGACCAAGACCGGCCAACGCTCCGCAGCCGAGAAGGCCATTCGGGCCACACTCGAATCCAAGACTCCCCCACGCGATTCTCTGCTCCTGCGATTGGCCGCCGTGAGCCGCGAGTCACAACTAGGCCTTGAGAATGCCTGCTATGAACTGGCCGAGAAGCTGTATGGCCTCACCCCCGAGCTTGCCTTCACGCAGGCCATGGCAATGTATAGGGACGGCAAACACGCCGAGGCCGAAGGACTGCTCAACGACGCTCGACAGAAACACGCCCAGGATCTCGCCTGGCGCATCCTCTGGGCCCGTTACTTGGAACAGACCGGTGATAATCGCGCGGCCGCGGAATGGATCGCATTAGCCGACGATCCCTCGCTCAAGGCCAACCTCTCTGTACAACGTATGGCATTGGCCGCACGATCCGTCCAATCCAATCATGAGTTTCTCAATCGAGCCATCGATCGCATTCGCACTCTCACCGGTGAACACGCCATCTACTGGCGTGTGGCTCGTGCCGCTCTGCTCAGTCAAGCCAATGCCTCCAACGATGATCTCTCCAAGGCCGCGAAGCTGCTTAACGAAGTGATCGCCGCCGATCCCGAATATGTCGAAGCAAGGTCAATGCTGGCCTCCGTATACGATCGCATGCGCAATATCCCCGCTGCAATCGAGCAGATAACCGCCGCATTGAAGATCAAGCCGGATGCGCCCGAGCTTCTTTTGGAACTCGCTCGGCTATATCAGTCGGTTCCCGATTACCCCCGCGCCCGCGAGCAGATGGACCGTCTCCATCCCGACCGGCTTAATCCGACTCATCGGCAGCAACTGGCCTCTTTGTTTGCGCAGCAGGGCGAATGGGCTCGTGCTGCCTCGCTCATCGACGGCGACTCCGAAGCTACCACTAGGCCATCCGACAATCTGCTGCGGGCCGCAATCTACTCCCGGCAAAATCAGCTCGACAAGGCTGAGAAAATCTATCGCCAAATGCTGCAGCAGCCCACTCCTCGTGCCATCGTGGCTGCCGCGACCTTCTTCGCCTCAACCGGCCGCAAGGCCGAGGCCGAGAAGATCCTCCAGAATCTAAAGGACCTCAACCTCGCCCCGGGCATGTACGAACTGGCTTGGGCTGACTATTACGCCTCCTATGGCACGTCTGAACAGGCCATCGAGCAGTACAGGAACACCCTCAAACTGATCCCGGCTCAAGCCAATACCTGGCATGCTCTCATGGCGCAATACACGCGTGCCGGACGGGTCACCGATGCTCTGGCCGCTTGTGAAGAAGCCTTGAAAGCTCTGCCCGGCGACAAGAGCCTTGAGCGATTCCGAAGCAGTGCAGCTGCTCTCCAAACGCTCGCCGCGGACAATGCGGCTTTCCCTCTGATGGCAATCGCAGCCCAGGGCTCGGCCGATAGCGATGTTGCTCTCGAAGCCCTTAGTATTCTCGCCGATGTCGTGAAATCTCAACAATCCCTGCCTACCGCCATTCCCAAGCTTCGTCCCCTGGCCGATCGCACGCCCAGCTTGGTCCCTCTGCAAAGCTTGCTGGCTCGCCTATATCTGGCAACGCACCGTGTCAGCGATGCCGTTACCATCGCACAGCGTGGCATGCAATTCGCCCCCGCATCTCCCGAAATGGCTCAGACCGCAGCGCAGATGTACACCGCAGCCAAGAACTGGCCGCAGGCCCTTGCCGCCGCCAATCGCTGGCGTCAACTCACCCCGCAGCAACCGCTCCCGGCCGACCTATTCATAGCTGGCATTCATCTTCAGTCTGGCAGCATTCAATCCGCTGCTCAACAGATCGCCCCCTATCTGGAAGCCGCGAAAGCCAAGCCCGATGAGTACATGCCAGTCCTCATTACTCAGGCCCGCCTCCTCGTCGCCAAAGGCGATATCACCAAAGCCGCCGATCTGCTCTGGCCCTTAGCAAGCCAATCCGCCCCCTGGCGCCGTGCTTGGCTTGAATTGGCCCTCTCCATTCCAGCCAAACCCCAAGTCACCGCCTCTTGGCTCGATCGAGTTTCCAGCACGATTCCTGAAACCGACGCTGCTAGCCGTATGGCTCTAGCCCAGGCGTGGCAAATGCTAGCCAATGCGTCCGGCAGTTCCGAGTACTTAGACAAAGCCAGGCTCCTCCTCACACAACTCGAAGCCGGCACTGCGAATCCCGCAGACGCCGCTTTCGCCATGGGCCTGCTCCATGAACAGGAAAACAAGCTGGATGAGGCGGAGAAAGCCTACCGCAGAGCTCTAAAGCTCCAGCCTGATTCCCCAGCAGCGCAGAACAATCTCGCGATGGTCATACTGCAGCGAAAGGGCAATCTATCAGAGGCGGCTGGGCTTGTTTCCAAGGCTATCGAAGCCCGCCCTCACGTACCAGCATTCTACGATACCCTGGCACAGATCAACATGGGCACCAAAGACTATGACAACGCGATTCGGAATCTAAAAAAAGCCATCGCGATTGAACAATGGGAGCCCAAGTGGCAGCTGACGCTAGCCGAGGTCTACGACCAAGCAGGGCAACTTGACGAAGCCAAACGCAAGCTGCAGGAGATTGCCTCTCTTCTGCCCGATCCGAGCCGGCTGTCTCCCGAGTTCCAGGCTCGTCTGAAGAAACTGAGCGACAAGGTAACGAAGGGTTCGGCGAGTTCCTCGCCTCAATAGCGCAATACTAGATTCAATCACAGAATCTATCAGGAGCTAGACACCAGCCCCCCAAGCAACTGCTGAGGGGCTGTATTGTGTCAAAGGGGAGCTCGCGCGAGCATGCATATGCCGCCATCGGCTGCGTAACCAGCTCATTGTAAGCCCGAAGAGAATGGTGGAAGCGATGGGGAAATCACCAAGCAATTCCGAAGTCAGATACAACAAGGCAGGCGGGCAGCGTCAGCCTGCGGAGGTCTTCTGGCGCAACGTATTCAGCGGAGTTTCCCTGCCCATTTCACTACCAATACGGCAAACTCAAGACCTCGACCTCAAGGCAATCCCCCAATCAACTGAGCATGCGATCCCCGTGTCCGAATCTGTAGCTTGTGGAATCAGGGCACTGGCGCAAGAGCATCACGTGTCGCCTGAAGCCATTTTGTGGGGAGCTTGGGCCATATTGCTGAGCCGTTACAGCGGCGAACAGGCTGTGATCTTTGGTGCGGCAGGTACTCTGCAGGTATCTCCAGCCGAACATGAGGATCCTTGTGACCCGATCCCATTGAGGATGCACATCGCAGAGGACGAACCGGTCCTGTCATGGCTCAGAACCGTTGATGCCCAGCTTGCAGAGTTACGGCAGCATTGGCCAACCCCCTTGAAAAAGATCCGTGAGTGGTGCGATCTTCCGGCCGAACGACCCCTCTTCGAAAGCCTTGTCGCGATATCTACCTCCCCACCCACTCCTCACAGTGAACTAGCGGTGACGATGCCCATGTTGGTCACCGTCGTTTGGGCCGACAACATGGTGCTTCGGTTACGCTACCGCCAAGATCTATTCGACGCTGGCACGATGATTCGCCTGTTGGGCCATTACCAGCGGCTGCTGGAGGGGATGGCGGCGGAGCCGGAGCGGCGGATCTCGACGCTGGAGCTGCTGACGGCGGCGGAGCGGCGGCAGCTGCTGGTGGAGTGGAACCAGACCCA
>JBLNDH010000707.1:0-9868 GCA_050261455.1 Bacillota bacterium | reverse complement strand
CCAATGGTGGCATCGGGAGGGGCGGCGGTGATCCTGCTGGGGGCAAGCCGGGTTTTCTTGATTGGAGACATGTTGCTGGCGCGGGTGTTGGCGTCGGCGACGATCTACGGCGTGGCTTATGTCGCGCTGTGGTGGGGATTGCCCAAGGGTCGGGAGGTGACACGCGAACTGGTTCAACTCGCAAGAGAGCGTTGACCGAGGTCGCACGAGCGGGTTGTTCGGGGAGGACTGTTTGGGGGGTGTTTAATGAGAGTTTTGCTTTCGGCGTATGCATGCGAGCCCAACAAGGGATCGGAGCCGGGCGTGGGGTGGAATATCGCACGCGAGCTGGCGGAACATCACGATGTGTGGGTGATCACGCGGGCCGACCATGAGCCGGGCATTCGCGCCCAGCTGGCGCGGACACCGGTGCGGCGGCTGCGGGTGGTGGCTTACGAGCTGCCGTGGTGGCTGAGACTGGGGTGGTGGCAAGGGCATTGGGGCGTGCATGGGCATTACTATCTCTGGCAGGCGTGCATCTATCCCGTGGCGAGAGCGTTGCACCGGGCAATCGGATTTGATGTGGTGCACCATGTGACGTACGTGCGATATTGCGCACCGAGCTTTCTTTCCCTGCTGCCGGTTCCATTTGTGTGGGGACCCGTGGGAGGCGGCGAATGCATGCCCACGGCATTTCGGCGGGATCTGGCATGGAGGGGACGGCTTTACGAATTGCTCCGCGACATGCTTCGCAGACTTGGCGAAGTCGATCCGTTTGTGCATTTGACGGCGCGACGGGCGGCAATGGCCTACGCCACGACGCCCGAGACGGCCGATCGCATGCGAAAGGTGGGAGCGACGGTGGTCCGCCTGTGCCCGGAATCGGGATTGTCGGATGAGGAGCTGGTCACATTAGCGGCACCGGACCCGCCGCGGAGCCGGCCGACGTTCATCAGCATGGGTCGGCTTCTGAGCTGGAAGGGATTTCACTTGGGGCTTCGGGGATTCGCCGAGGCGAAGTTGACCGAAGCCGACTATTGGATCGTGGGTGATGGCCCCGAGCGAAGGCGTCTGCAGCAACTGGCGGAATCGCTGGGCGTCGGCGCGCGGGTTCGCTTCTGTGGGAATCTGCCACGCGATCAGACGCTGCGTAAGCTCAAGGCGTGCGTGGCGCTGGTGCATCCGAGCCTGCATGATTCGGGAGGATGGGTCTGCCTGGAGACGATGGCCGCAAGGAAGCCGGTTGTTTGCCTGGAGCTGGGCGGGCCAGGCGTTCAAGTGACGCAGCAGACGGGGATCAAGATCCCCGCGATCAGTCCTGCTCAGGTTGTTCAGGACCTTGCACAGGCCATGAGGCAACTGGTCATGGATGGCGAGCATCGCGCTCGCATGGGCGAGGAGGGACAGCGGCGGGTGCATCGATATTACCGGTGGAAAACACGAGGGGAGGCTCTGTCGGATTTGTACGGGCAGATCATCGCCCAACAGCGGGGATCAACCAACCCAGCCAGTACGGGCAAGATCAGTTCCGGTGGGGAGACAATCAGCGGACATGTGGGAAAGAGTGACCAACCGGGAAGGGTGATGGGCAATGAAGTGTGAGCCAGCCTATCTCGGGACTTTGCAGGAGCAGGGCGTGAAGCAGCCGGCGGCATCGATTGCCTATGGGTCGGCGCTGCTCGCATTGGCAGCGGCGACGATGTCGCGCGTTATCGTGGCGGCGGGATTGCCGGCGGCGATGAACTTCCTCCACTTTCCGCTGATTGTGGGGGCGGCGATCCTGGTGATCCCGCGTAGCCACACACGCGAGGCGTCAGCAATGCTCGCGGGGATTGCCACTTTGTGCGCGACGATGGCCGGCAGCGCCCTGATCAATGGGGCGGGCGTCATCAACGTCGTGCTGGATCTCGTGCTCCTCGGCGAGCCGATCTTGTTGCTCATGCTGATCGCGGGCGTCCCCTGGCCCGTCGAGAAAATCGACCAGTTACGCCGCTGGATCCTCAGATTGCTCTGGGTGCACGTACTCATGGCATGGTACCAGTGGCTGGTGCTGGGGTTGAGGAGCGACGATGTCAAAGGGGTGTTTCTACATCAAATCGGCGGCCATCATGTCGGGGGAGGCATCGCCCTCATCGGCGCCATCTATTTCGCAATCGATTGGCCAGGCCGGTCCCGGTGGGCTCGCTGCCTGTTTGTGTTTGCAGCGGCCAGCGTCACGATCCTCGCGGATGCCAAACAGGTGATCGCGGTGACACTGGCAGCCTTGCTCGTTCTGGCGGCCTGCGGGTGCCGGCACATCGGGCGGGCGGTGCGTTACCTGCTGCTGGCATGCAGCGCAACGGCGGTGCTGGTTGTCGCTGCGATGACGGTTTTCCCGGCACTAGGCACCTGGACCGATCCGGAGACTATCTGGGAGGGGCTGACGCATAAAGTGTCGGTCTTTTCCATTATCCATCAGCATCACGAGAATCTGTGGCAGAATCTGTTGGGTCTGGGGCCGGGCCACACCATCGGGCGATTGGGATGGATGCTGCCAGATTACTTCGATGTTCTGGGACCTCTGGGGGCGACGACATCGCGGGTGACGCAGATCATTCGCGATGCCAATGAGGGGCACTGGTTGTCGGCCGAAGGGGGTTCGAGCATGTGGTCGCTGCTCTTCTCCTGGGCGGGCCTCTGGGGAGATCTGGGGCTCCTTGGGACGGGCGCTTATGGGCTGTTATGCGTTTGGGTGTGGCGTCACATCTGCAAGACGGATTTGAGCCGATTCGTGCTTCTGAACTTGCTCGGCCTGGGTTGCGTTTACGCATGGCTGGAAGAGCCGGCGTATGCATTGCTGGTGGCGGCGCTCATTGGGGTGAGGTATCGGGGGAATGCGAATACTCTGCGTACATAATCGTTATCAGGTCCGCGGCGGCGAGGACGAGTCATTCGAGGCGGAGGTGCAGCTCCTCCGGGAACATGGGCATCAGGCGGATGTCTACGAGCAGGACAACAGCCGAATCGAATCGATCGGCCCGATTGGGCGCGGGATGCGAGCCATCTGGTCCACCGAGACCTATCACGAAGTATCCCGGCTGATTGCCGAGCGGGGATCCGAACTGCTGCATGTGCAGAACTTCTTTCCGCTGGTCTCGCCATCAGTCTATTACGCGGGCCGGGCCATGGGGATTCCGGTGGTCCAGACGCTGCACAACTATCGATTGCTCTGCCCCGGCGCCATGCTGTTGCGCAAAGGACAAGTATGCGAGCAATGCGTCGCGGGCTGGATGCCCTGGCGCGGGGTTTGGCATCGCTGCTATCGCCAGAGTCTCTCGGCCAGCGGGGCTGTTGCGGGGATGCTCGTCGCGCATCGCGCCCTGCAAACCTGGACGCGTCAGGTGAGCACGTATGTCGCACTGACCGAGTTTGCGCGGCGAAAGTTCATCGAAGGGGGCTTGCCGGCAAGTCGGATCTTCGTCAAGCCTCATTTCGTGCATCCGGATCCTGGAATCGGGGAGGGACGCGGCGGGTATTTCCTGCTGGTCAGCCGCTTGTCAGCAGAAAAGGGAATCGACATCGTGCTAAAGGCCTGGCGGCAGCTGGGCGAACGGATCCCCTTGAAGATCGTCGGCGATGGCCCTTTGGCACAGTTCGTTGCCGACTCGATTCGCGAGTTGCCGGGAGTGCAATGGCTCGGCCGCAAGCCATTGGATGAGGTGTATCGTCTGATGCGCGAAGCGGTGGGCGTGTTGTTTCCTTCGCGGTGGTATGAGACTTTCGGGCGAGTGATCATCGAAGCGTTTGCGGTTGGGACACCGGTAATTGGTTCGCGAATCGGCGTGGTTCCGGAGCTGATTGCCGAAAACGAAACCGGCTTGCTCTTCGAGCCGGGCGATGCCCGCGATCTGGCGGATAAAGTGGAGCAACTGCTTTCCAGCCCCAATCACCTGGCGAACATGCGTCACAACGCACGCGAACGGTTCTTGTCCCGGTACACGGCGGAGCGGAACTGCCAGATGCTCCGCACGATTTACGAGATAGCGCTGCATCGGGGATGCGTGTAGGAACGCTCGCCGGTTCTTGTACCAAGCTAGACGCGCGGCTTGGCTAGTTCCTGGGAGGCCGCGGCGAAACCATCAACCGCGGCCTCTGCGTGGGGCTCCGGCTTCCACACCAGGGGGACCTGATAACAGCGTCGGAGCAGCAGCCGCGCCAGCACTTGGCGCAGCAGCAGCACCAGGTACACCGGATTGGTGGTGGCATAGCGCCAGAACAGCCGTCTGGGCTCACAGCACAGGCGGTACGCCCATTCCAGGCCCAGCCGCTGGAGGATCATCGGCGCGCGGGGGACGGCTCCGCTGTGGAAATCGAATGCCGCGCCCACGCCGATCAGGACGGCGGGAATCCGCCGGGTATGCTCCGCCATCCACCGCTCCTGTTTCGGGCACCCCAGGCCGACGAAGATTACGTCCGGGCGGGCGTGGATCAATCGATCGGTCATCCGTTCATCTTCGTCCCGGCTGAGCTCGCGAAACGGCGGAGATATCGCGTCGGCAATCGCCAGCTTGGGATAGACCCGGCGGACGTTTTCCACGAGACTTTGGAGTCGCCGGGCCTCACCCCCATAGAGCGTCACTCGCCACTTCTCCTGCTGAGCCCGTTCCAGGAGTCTGAGCATCAACGTTGGCCCCGCTACACGGGCGGCGTGTCGGGCGCCGAGAAGCCTCTGTGCCCAGACGACGGGAACGCCATCGGCAGTGGCAAGGCTCGCTTCCCCAAGGACGGATCGATGCCCAAAATCCCAAAACGCATGAACCAAGCTATAGACCGGACACACCGCCACGTAACGATGTTCCCGCCGACCAACCCACTCGGCGATTTTGCCGATGGCGCGATCGTAGTTGGAGTTGGCGATCGGCGTGCCCAGGATGAGCGTGGCCGAATCTGCCGGAACGTCTTCCCGCGGTTGGCACCGAGCGATGAGCGTCCGTCGCAACGAATGGGCCAGATAGAGCACGGTCCGTGCGATGATGCGGAGATCGTAACCAACCGACCGGTTCCGAATGCACTCCAGTTCCTGTTCAAATCGCCAGTTCCAGTGCATCAGCAGATCGTCCACGTTGCGGCACTCGCACGTCGTCAGTTGCGCCGCGCTGGTCAACCCCGGGGACACCGCATTGCGAACCGCAAATCGTTTGACATGCTGACGCAGGAAGTCGTCCAGATCCATCGCGATCGGCCGCGGGCCGACAAACTGCATGTGCCCAAGCGCCACGTTCCACAGTTGCGGCAATTCGTCGAGCTTCAGCTCGCGAAGAATTCGACCGATGGGGGTGATTTCCGGATCAGATCGCGACATCCACAGCGCCGCGGGACGGCGGGGATTCACCACCATGGTCCGGATTTTGTAGATTCTGAAAGGTCGATCGCGGTAGCCCCGGCGCAGCTGGCTATACAGGAAGGGCCCTGGCGAGGTGCAGCGCACCGCCAGATACAGGAGCGCAAACAGCGGGAGCAGCACAATGCAGCCGACGAGTGCAATGGCCCGCTGCGCCAGGCTCCACAGCCGCCATGACAGCGTCTCCCGGCCACGATCCTGGGTTGCATCCGCCCATTGGCTCGGCACATTCGAATCGATGTGATCGTAATCCATCGCGACCCCCCAATCCCTCGGCGTGTACGAAACGTCCCCAATTCTGTTTCCATCGCTTCATGGCTGCGGTTGCTGGCCGGAGGATCCCGAAGGCTGCAGTCGTTGCTGCAATTCCTTGACTCGCGGCAGAAGTTTGGCAGTGGGATATCGGTATTCGATCAGGTCCAGCAGGCGAAGCGTTTCTGGGTAGTCCGAGCGGGCCAGGGCCGCCATCGCCGAGGCAAACACCATATCCGCACCCAGGGGATGATTCGGAAATTGCTCTAGAAACGCGTTCTGCACCGATTTCGCTTCCTCGAGGCGGTTCAACCGGCGCAGGGCCAGCCAGCGGATGTACAGCACCTGAGCCAGATGCGGCTTGACGCGCGGATCACTGCAGTACTTGGCCGCCTCATCCCCGGCCGCGGGAAACTGGTCCGACTCGTAAAGGTATTTGAGCCGAAGCATGGCCGCCCGACTGTACGAATCCGAATTGGGATACTTCTCGAGCAGCTGTTGGATTTCCGCCGCGGCCATATTGGAATAGCCCACGGTCGCGAGCACTTCCGCGCGACGGATTCGCAACCAAGTGACGGCGCCCGCGCGGTCCTCCTTTTCGGCCAGATCGATTGCGGTCTTCAGACAATGCAGGGCGGCGTGATATTCGCGCCCCTCAAGCAACCGCTCGGCGGCGGCACGCAGGTACGCCGGCAGGGCAACCTGGCGTGGCGATCGTTCCGCCACGGGTTTCCGCCAATTCGCAAACTCGTAAGCCGTCACAGGACGCCGGACCGATAGCGCGAAGTTCTCCAGCACCTCAAGAGCACTGGCTTCCTGCATCCACGCGGGCAGCGCCGCAATATCGCCCGCGGCCCAGTTCTCGTCGCTTACCTGCAGGAAGGGCAGCACCGCCGCCAACTGCAGCGCATCTTTGGATCGCACGCCATCGGCGGCCACGAGCGATCGGCAGCGTCTGGCAACATAGTCCCGCGACGCGATCAGCGACGCCGCGTAATAACTCAGGAGCGATTGCATCGCCGCATCCGACATCGCCGGCCGCGGAAGCCCGGTAGCGAAGTCTGCCGCGTATTCCAGGTAGATTTCACTGGCGCTCATCGAGCTTTTCGCCGAAGACGTTTTGGCCGGCTGCGATCGGTCTGACAGCATGCGGTCGAGCGAGGAGGCCTCCAGGGCTCGAAGGTGGGCCAGGAGCATTTCCGCAACCGCATCGATCTCTTTCAGTCGCTCCTGAAATCGGTTCAGCGCAGGATCGCGTGCCTGCTCGGCCATCACTTTCCGATAGGCCGCCTCAAGCGGCGACAGGACGCGCCGCTTATATGCGGCGAGATCCTCACCATTGGCTGCCAGCAGAACATGAACCACGAGTAGACTGGCAATCGCGATACGCGCAACCCAGGCCCATCGTCGCCTGCCGCTCATCCCATTCATCGCCGACAGCTTGATCATGGCAGCTCCTCCTTCTCATCTGCAGGGACGCCGCCGCAGTCACGTGCATCGGAACTGGGCCTGGGCGATGGATTCGGCACAGCAACGCAGTCACACGCGGAAGCCTGAGTGGCCGGCATCGACTGCTGCATCCGGCCGTCCGTCATGGGCGTTGCCTTGACGCATGACAGGTGAATGGACTGGGCCAGGAGCCACTGTCGCCACTCGGGCCGCCGCTCGCGCAATAGTGCCTGGTCGATTAGCTCTCTGGCCCGCTGCGGATTGCGACTGGCCCGGATGTACGTGCGAGCGAGGTTTTCGAGGGTTTCCAGTTGATCGGGGTCGAGCCGCAGCGCCGCCTCGTACGACTTGATGGCGTCGGCAAAGCGCCCCACCGTTTCGTACACGGTGCCCGCGTTCAGAAGCGGCTCATACCGTGTGGGCGCGAGTTTAGAGGCTCTATGGAACGCTTCGGCGGCGCGGTAGTAGTTGGCCTCGTCGAACGCCATCGCTCCCAGCGACATCCATGCGTAGACGTTGTCGCCATCGGCTTCGATCGCCGCGGAGAAGCAGTTGCGGGCCTCGGCCGGGCGCGATTGCTTCTGGGCTTGGACGCCGCTCGCATACAACTGCATCGACTTGACGCGATTGGCCTGCCGAGCCGTCAACTCCTGGGCCAGCGTCTCCTTGGCTCGGTTTTGCGGGCTCTGGCATGAACAGAGGACCACCATCAGCAGGGTTGACAGTACCTGATTCCCGTACGCGGCTTTCATATCAGTTCCCCCTGGTTTGCTCCGGTGTCGCCGGCGAAAGCGTTTTCAGCGGGTTTTCCGGATACTCGTGGCGGGCAATTTGGGCTTGGCGAATGTCTTCCTCGCTCAAGAAGCGCAGATCCCGAAAGGCCAGGTCCCTCAGAAGCACCGGCCGGATGAAGATGAACAGGGTTTCCTTCACCTGGCCGCTGGCACTATTCGAAAAGAGCGTGCCCAGCAAAGGGATATCCGACAGGAGCGGGATTCCGTCCTTGACCTGTTCGTCCCGCGTCGAGGCAAGACCGCCCAGCGCCACCGTATACCCCGCCGGGATGCGAACCGTGCCTTGGCTGGCATTCTGCCGCACCGGCGGCGGGAGATTGGCCGCCAACTGCTGCGGCGTCCGCTTGTCGAACGAGCTGAGATTGACCTGATACTCCAGCCGAAGCCAATCTTCACGCGACACATGCGGAATGACCGTCAGCGTGGCGCCGGCCTCCGCAAACCCGCCAAAACTCGTCAGCGTGGTCGTCTGACCTTGGCTGACGATGGAATAGGGCTCCTTGCTCAATTGTTTGATCTCGGCCGGGGCATTGTCTTCCACCAGGATCTTTGGCGTGGCCGTGATGCGCGTGTCGCCGACGGTCTTCAGCGCGTTGAAGACGAACGAGAACTCGTCGGCCTGAAAGACGCCGAAGTTCAATCCGAACGGAGGCGCCTTGGCCAGCGAGAGATTGCCGCCGGCCGAATCGACTTGCCCGACGCCAAAGGTGCTGAACCCGATGGTTTGCGGCTCGGGCCCGCCCAGGTGAGCGCCGCTGAGTTCGACGCCAATGTTGAAATTGTTTACGTTCCGCACCGTAACGAGAGTCACCTCGAGCATCACCTGATCGCGAGGCTTGTCCAATTCGCGAATCAACGCGGCGAATTCTTCGTGTTCGGCCGCCGAGGCGCGAATCACCACGGCGTTGATTTCCGGCGCCGCCGTCACCTGTGCGGGGATGACGTCAGCGGCGGAGTTGCTCTCCCCTGATCCGCCCACGCCTCCGCCTGAAGGGGAGTCGCCACCGGGGCGCGGAGGAGCCGCCGCACTTCCACTCCCATTCGTTCCTGTCGCTTGCGCGCTGCCGGCAGCTCCCACCGGTTGGAAATCTTTCGGCCCACCCAGGTTCTTCTCCTGCACGGCCATGGGCCCTTTCTGGCCCTTGCGATCGATCACCTCCTGAATAACGGCCGCCGCTTCCTTGGCGGTGGAATTCTCCAGCCGGTAGACACGAATGCCGCCGGAGCTCGGGGGCAGTGGCTTGTCGATCGCCGCGATGATTCCGGCAATCCGCGCATGGTCACGGGACGACCCTTCCGCAATGACCTGGTTGTTTTGTTCGCTGACCGCCAACCGCAAACGCGTAGGGTCCTGCTCCTGATCGCGGCCGGTCAGGCGGGCCTCCTCGTTGGCGATCTCCTGCAGCGTCTGAAACACCTCCCGCGCCGTGGTGTACTTCAGTGGATAGGCAATCACCTCGACGGCCGGCGCGATGTCGAGTTTGGCGATCAGCTCCTCGGTTTGCGCCACATCGGCCGGCACTCCCCTCAGCACAATCGCATTGAGCTTAGCCTCGACCATGAACTGCACGACCCACCGCTCCCCGGCGCGACTGGGCTCGGTTCGATCGGCCGTCGGCGTACCCGGGGCGTTGGCCGATAGACTCAGCCCGTCGCGCGAAGTTCGCCCCTGGCGCCCGACGGGTTCGGCCAGAAAGCGTTCCAGCTTCGGCGCCAAAAGGGCCGCCTCCAGGTGCTTTAGCGCGATGACCCGAACCGCATCCTTTGTGAATGGCACATCGAGCGACTCCACGATCCGGAGCAGGCTTTCCATCAGGGGCGCTGGCACCAGCAGGATGAGCTTGTTGCTCTCCTCGCCTGCCATGACCCGCCCCACCGCGCCCTTGGCCTGGCCCTGCTCGCGTTGCACGAACGGCTGCAGAACCGTGGCAACATCCTTGGCCTTGGCGTTCTTGAGCTGCACGATGCGTTTCTCCACCCCGCGAGTTCGCGCATACTCGTCGAAAGTCATCAC
>JBLNDH010000706.1:0-11374 GCA_050261455.1 Bacillota bacterium | reverse complement strand
CTCCATGTCCAAGGAATGTCCGATCCGAAGGCCGCTGTTGCCTCAGCCGGGCGACTCCCTGCGGCGTCAGATCACCGACCACCGCTCCGAACTGGCGGCCCAGTTCGCGGCGGTGTTCCTGGTGTTCGTGCTGGCCGTGTTCGAATGGCTGCGTTACTGGTTCAGCCTACCGCCAATGCCCTGGTTCATCACTACGGCATTTGGGGTCTGTGCAGCCATTGGCATCCGCAAGGCGGTGCGGGAATGGCGTCAAATCCAGCAACTGAAGTTGGGGCTGCAAGGGGAGCAGGCGGTCGGCCAGATGTTGGAGGAGCTGCGGGCCAAAGGCTATCAGGTTTTTCACGACTTGGAGGAGGATGGGTATAACATCGATCATATCCTCATTGGGCCCGGCGGCGTGTTCGCCATCGAGACCAAGACCCGGATGAAGGCCAAGAGGGGCAAGGTTCTCTATGATGGGGCTTGCATCCTGATTGACGGACAAACGCCGGACCGCGATCCGCTGCGACAGGCCAAGGCTGTGGCGCGGCGGGTTCGAGACATTCTGAAGGAACAAACGGGCCGGGAGGTTTGGGTGCAGCCAGTGGTGCTCTTTCCAGGCTGGTACGTCGAGATCACGGTCAAGGCCCCGGAGGTCTACGTGGCCAATGACAAATGGTTTATGCAGTCATTCGAGCGGGAGCACCGCGCCATGGCCCTCTCGCCCGCAGACGTTGTTGTGCTGTCGGCGGGCATGGCTCGCTATCTGGGACGCGATGCTGTCCAAGTTGGGTGAGGGCTCCACTGGCAACACGATCGCATGCTTTGTGAGTGCCCGCTCTATCGTGGCGCAATCTCGATGAATGCTTCGTCAGCGGACCAGAATCCACCTAGCACTTTGAGTCGGTACTGATGAAGGCGAGGCACATCGAAAACAAGTTTCCCGTGTTTTGCAACACCTGGATTGAGGCTATCAAGTGCGCCGATCTTGCCCTCAGCCCCCCACGCCTTACTCGTCTCTTCATACTCTGCCGATCGCTCGTCGAGGAGCTTGAACGGCGGTATCGTCCTGGCTTTCCGGTCGTTGTTCAGGACGGTTATCTCGATTATTAAGAAAGCCGCATCTGGACGGGCATTGAGGAATTCGTTGTCTCCGAGTTGGTTGGCCCAATACGCGCGATCTACCCTATAGGTGGTATATCCGATCCTGACCAACTCTCCTTGCTGACGCGTCGGAGGTATTCTGGTAGGGGCACTCGCCTGTGGAGTCGTATCGCCGCTCAATTGTGATGGTGGATCAGACCGTCTTGCCAAGAACGCGACACCCCCACCCAGAAGCAGCATGCCCAAAAGAAAAGCCGCGACCGGGTTCTCTCTTGTCTTCCGTTGGCCAACCTCTTTGGAAATCGTCTTCTGCGGCACAAGCTGCGGCTGTCGTGTGGGCACATCGGCTGAGGGCAATAGCCCCGCCCTACTCAGTCCATGGCCACAGCGTGAGCAGAACGCCGCCGACACGGGATTGATGTTGCCGCATTTCGGACACGGAGAGCCAACATGCCGGTCGGGAAGCTGTGCCGAAGGAAACGGATGGGCGGTCAGCGGAGAAAGAGATCCGCCCGTCGATGCATGCGTGAGCGCGGGTTGCGGTATGACTACCTCCCGGTGAGGGGATCGGCGAACCAGACGCATGCCACGCCACGTGAGCAAGGCGCCAACAAGGCCCAGAATAAGCAATCCCACAAGCTCGCCAACCTCTCGTCGGCCATAGGTTGCCCAGCTTGAAACAAGGAGCAGAGCGAGAAGCATTAGGACCGATCCGAACAGAAGATACAGAGTACCCAACAGCACCGAGATGAGCCGTTTCATACGATCTCTCCTTGAATGACGCCTCGTGCATCACTCACAGGACGCATCGGCCCCAAGAGAGCGGAGCGACAAACCACGACTGGCATCGAGGCCCTTGCCGAGGGACAACATTGCTTCATCGCAGCCTCGTGCTTACACCCGGCAACTAGGTACTCCGATAGCACATCTTAAGTTTGCTCCGAACAATTGTAGTGCAGAGCTCATCTGGAACTGAATGCCCAATACCTGTCATTCCGACTTGTCCCTCATAGTTGTCCTAAGCCTATTGTTTGCAAACACTTATGCAAATATGATATCATCCAACGAATAACCTACTGGGTGGCCCTATGCTGACGAGCGTGGGCCCTCGCGGCGGGAGCTGCAATGCGGTCCGATCCCCGCAGGAAGCCCCCGCCGACCCGGCCATTTTGAGGATCGGACCATGCTCAATAGCAATACCACTGAGGGTATCTCTCACACTGAAGCTGCATTGGAAGAAATCCGCACATTCTTGTACGGCAACGAGGTAGTCCGCCCCCTGGAGGTGCGATTGCACATATCCGAGCATGTCGCATCGTCAGCCGATCCGACGGTTAGGCGGCTGCGGAGCACGCTGGGGCCACTGGATGAGAAGATTACGCTGCTAAAGAAGGTGATTCCACAAATCCCCTGTTCCCATTGTGGTCCACCTCCATACCCCGCCCGCACCTGGGCCGCGGCCCTGCTTCTTAAACTGCTTGATTTCCGTAACAGATTCGACGCCGCCATCGAGAAACTTGATCAAGGCTGGGGCTTCGCTGTAGCTGAATGCTCGCACGTACCGGGAGGTGCAGCCTTTGTGCGGCTTGAGCGTCAGCCTGACCGGAGCCCAAGCGAAGTCTGGAAGGCGGTCGGAGGTTCTGCCTGCTTGGCACTACTCAAGGAAGAAATCTGGAGTCTGCTATACAAGGCTGAGGAAGAAGCCCGAAAAGTAGCCCAAGCTGTGCCTGTGTTTGCCGCCACTGCTCGCACTGCAGATCTCACGCCGCCAGCCGAGGCCAGATCGCCAGCCCCCGTTTCGACCGATTCTGATGCAAGTGGTAGCGAAGTACGCCTTTCAAATCACAGGTCAAGACCTAAACGTGAAGCATTTGATCCGCGGATTTGGGATTATTTGGCGAGAAATCCCTACGCCACAATCAAAGAACTTGCTGCAGAAGTTCGATGCAGTACCGGGACCGTACACAATTCTCAATGGTGGAAACTGAATCAGCAGCGATTGAGATTGGCCAAGAAGCAAGGCATTGATCCTATTGCTGTTCCACTAAGTGAAGAGGCTCTTGAGAGAATCAACACAGACGGTAACAGCCACCGCACACAGTTGCACGCAGAAAGAGAGCGGAACAAGGTACAAGATGATCTGATCGATGAGCGGGACGCGCTGCAGCAGTCCAAGATCACCAACTACCTCGAACGTTATCCGGACGCATCGGAAGAGGAGGTTGCCAGAGAGTGCAACTGCCACGTTCAGGATGTGCGAGCGTGCTACAAATCCCGCCGTGGGCAGAAGGCTCGAGCTCGCCTACCTTGATTCATGAGATTTCATGAACGTGAAAATGTGAAGAATCGTCATGGCACAGCAAAGAATGCGACCTTCAAGGTTTTCTCGTGAACCCAAGAAGAAGGTCGAAGGGAATAGGCCCTTCCAAATCGAAAGGCATTCACCATGACAATCCTGCCTCCAAGATTAGTCACGGTAGGCATCATTGCATCCGAATGTAATACCACGGTTGATCGCGTGGCTCGCATTCTGCGGACGCGACAGCATATCAGGCCACGAGCCTTTGCCGGCAACACCCGACTCTTCAGCAGTGAAGCTGTCGCACAGGTTCGCCATGAACTGAACAAGATCGATGCTTGCAAGGCCAAGAGGAGGGCAAAATGAATCACTCCATTGAACTGTTTCTGCAAGGCCCCTGCGGAAGCGACCCGGATTACTTGGAACACCTGATCCATCGATATTTCGGCCTTGATAGGAACCATCTAATGAGCACGCACCGGGGCGTATGCATTTCGCCACACGTGCTGCCCCCACCGCAGCGAGCCAAGGCCCTGCGCCCGTTTTGCCTGCTGTTGGGCATTCTGCTTAGCGCCGAGTGCGATGACAGACTTAAGCCATCCGATGTAGGGGCGGAAATCATTCTGTGGCAAGGCTCGGATACCAAGCCGTGCGTATCCTACTATCATTGGGTTTTCGCCCTTCGCGCGCTGCTGCAACTGGCGGATCGGGAGGCCGACCACCAACCGCACATCGGCCGTATGCTATTCCGCGACACTGTCGGACTTGTGGCCGAAGTCATGAAGAAAGGTGGTGCGCAATGAGCAACACCTTTGACATGGCCATAGCACAGGCCCCGGATCGTCTGGCCTACAACTACCGGGAAACCGGGCAACTGCTGGGCGTCTGCGATCGAACGGTGTGGGGTTGGGTCAATGGCGGCCGGCTGCGTGCAATGAAATGCGGCGGGACGGTGCGCATCAGCCGGGAAGCCATCATCGATTTCATCCACCAGCACGAAAACACGCCAGCCGCTGCTCAGGAGGGCGGGAACGATGAGTAATGCACAGGCCCCGGCCCATTCCCCTCCCGCGTCGCAGGTTGCGGATTTCGTCGCGGCGCTGTTCGAGCCGGGCGACTTGGTTGAGGTGCGGGCGATGGCCGGCAAAAACGATGTACGGCAGGATTTCATCGGCTGTGCGGCGCTGGTGGATCATATTCAGAACCTGATCGATCTGAACCAGGCTGGGATGAATATCTACATCGGCGCGAATCCCCGCAGCAGACCCGGCGGCACGACCGAGGATGTGGCGCTGGCACGATGTCTCTTTATCGATCTCGATCATATCGGCATCGAGGATGCCATTGAGCAAATCGTCAGCAGCGGATTGCCCTGGCCTCCAACCGCTATCGTCAGTTCAGGCCATGGCGTGCATGCTTACTGGCGGCTGCGCGAGCCGCTGATGGATTTCAGGCTTTGGCGAGCCGCCCAGAAGCAGTTGATCGCCCGGCTAAGTTCTGACCCGGCCATTCATGACCCGCCTCGTATCATGCGGCTGCCCGGATTCGTGAACCACAAGCCACCCGAGGCAATCTGCGAAATCGTCTACACGGGCGGCGAGCGCTACACCCTCGATCAGATCATCGGCAGGGGCAAGTTGGAGCAATCTGCCCCCCTGCCAACGGCATCCCCGGCCACAGGCCCCGCAAATGGACAGGAGCAAGCCTGCGCCCACTGGCTCAGCCGAGCAGTAGCGCAGAGCACAAGCGGCAAGCGTAACGAAACCGGCCTGTGGCTCGCCTGTCAGTTACGAGATGCGGGGATCGCCGAAGCACAGGCCACCGACACTCTTCGCGA
The DNA here is from genome assembly GCA_050261455.1 of Bacillota bacterium. GTDB lineage: Bacteria > Planctomycetota > Phycisphaerae > Tepidisphaerales > Tepidisphaeraceae > JAPLNB01. The sequence goes on along the minus strand of JBLNDH010000706.1, from coordinate 6,155 downwards.
GTACGCGAGCCGAGTCGAGCAGCCCGATCCGGCCAAGCCATACACGGTCGAGGAGGCGTTAGCAACGGTGCGATCCGCGTACAGCCGGCCAGCACGCGAACCGGCTGCCCCTGCGACTGCCGGGGGCAATGCAGGAGAAGATCCGCCAATATTGCCCTTGGATGACGCCGGGGATTTGCCAGAGATATCTCCCACCCCGCTACCTGACTGGGCAGCAACCTACGCATGGGAACTGAGCAAGGCCAAAGAGGTAAGCATTACGCTGCCGTCGCTGCTGATGCTTCCGACAATTGCCTCTACCTGCCAACGGCGTTACATCCTTCAGATTGAAGGTAGCTACAAAGAACCGCTGTGCCTGTACACAGCGCCCTCCCTTGAATCGGGCGAACGCAAGACCGCGATTCATGGGCCGATTATCCGGCCGCTGTTCGAGTTCCAGAGGCAACTGCAGAAGGAAGCCAGAACCCAGGCTGCCGAGGCTGATGCCAAGCGGCGGCTTGCCGAAAAGGCCATTCGAGAACTTGAGAAGGAACACAGCCAGGTAGTTGCCTTGGGCGATAAAGAGGAAGAAGAGCGGCTTGAGCGAGAGATAGTCAAGCTGACGATGGAGAACCCTGGCGCAGCCCCGCTGCCGCAGTTGGTCATGGACGACTTCACCGTTGCCGCCCTTGGCATGGCACTGGCAGCTAATGGCGAGTCCCTGTTGGTCACGTCCGATGAGGGCGGCATTTTCGACAATCTCATGGGCAAATTCTCCGAGGTGGCTGATCTTGATCTGTTTCTGAAGGCACACACCGGCAGTGAATACACGATCAACCGCACCGGCCGGGACAATATTTTCCTCAGTCGCCCGCTGCTGTCCGTCGCCGTGAGCCCGCAACCTGGCGTATTGGCGAAGTTGGGCCGGAAAGATGGATTTGCAGAACGCGGCCTGTTGGCGCGGTTCCTGTGGGCCTTGCCGGCTTCACGCGTAGGCCATCGGACCTTGGCCCCTGCGGCTGTTGATCCACAAGTTATGACCACCTACCAACGACGGCTCACGGCAATGGCAGACCTGTCGCACCGATTCAGAAACGATGAGGCATTGCTGTTGACACTTGATCCTGAGGCCTATCAGGAGTGGAAGGCGTTCGAGCGATCCCTTGAACCGAGGATAGGCAAAACAGGCGATCTGCTATCGATCAGGAGTTGGGCCAGCAAGTTGCCTGGCGCAGTCGCCCGGATAGCCGCAATCTGCCACGTGGCCGGTCACGTAGGACAGCAACCGTCGGGCCAGAGGATCAGCAGCCCAACGATAGCCTCGGCAATCGAGATGGGCCGCCGCCTGATTCCTCATGCCCTGGCAGCCCATCGCCTCATGCTTGGCGGCAGCCGCACAGTCGCCGGGGATGTGGTGGCGCATTACACCGCGGAAGGCTGGCCGCGGAAGCCACAAGGGCAATCCGAATGGTGGCGACAGGTGCGTCGGTACGTAGGTGACTCGTCGGCAGATTTCGAGCCTGTGGCCCGTGTGCTGGTCGATCATGGGTATCTGATCGAGATCGAGCCGCCGGAATCGCCAAGAGGTGGCAGGCCCCCACGATACTACCGGGCTAATCGGAGACTGCTCGAATTACCTGTAAGAAAGCCGCCCGATAATCCCAATTAATTCGCAGGGCCGGGCATTTATAGCATATTGGGGATAGGGCTATTACCGGTTTACCGTTTTTACTGAAGACGCAAATAGAGGTTCTTATCTGAGATATCTGGTTATCTCCTGAGCCGCGGCCGTAAGGTAATAACGGTAAAAAGGTAAAAACCCCTCGCCCCATGCGGCTGCAGTGTTCGTTTCCTCAGTTCCGCCATCGGCATGCAATAGCACAGGTGATATAATCCCATTATGGATATCAGGCAGATCATCATGACGGCAATGGCGCAGCAGGAACTGAGCCAGCGCCGCCTTTCCGAAATAACAGGCATCACACAGCCCCGCATCAGCGATTATCTAACGGGGAAGCGGGACGTTCAGAGCGAAACGTTGGGCAAGCTCCTCAAGGCCCTCCGTCTTGAAATCAGGCCCACAGAAGGCAGGTAGCGATCATGGCCAGCATTGCAAGCGACGCCAACGGCAGAAAGCGTATCCAGTTCATCGGCATCAATGGACAGCGGCATGCAATCCGGCTGGGCAAGGCCAGCATGAAGCAGGCCGAAGCTTTCAAGGTGAAGGTGGAGGACTTGGTCGCCGCGGCCCACGGCACGGGGTTCATTCAGGATGAAACCGCCCGATGGCTGGCGGGACTTCCCGACTTGATCCACTCGCGGCTGGCGGCGGTGGGCTTGGTCAAGCCTCGGAACCGCGCCAGCATGACCCTTAAGGCATTTCTGGAGGAGTGCTTTGCCGCCCTGGTCGTAAAGTCAAGCACATCAGTTACTTACGGCCAGACCAAGCGCTGCCTGCTCGAATACTTCGGAGAGAGCAAGCCGCTGCGCGAGATCGAGCCGGCGGATGCCGACAAGTGGCGGCAGTGGCTCAAGACTCAGGCACTGGCCGAAAGCACGATCGCCCGCCGGGTTAAGATGGCACGGCAGGCGTTCAAGCGGGCGATTAAGTGGGGCCTGATCCTCACCAACCCCTTTGCCGATGTGGTGGCCGGCTCCCAGAGCAACAAGGCCCGCCAGTTCTTCGTTACCCGCGAAGCCGCCCAGAAAGTCATCGAGGCCTGTCCCGATGCTCAGTGGAAGCTGCTGTTCGCTCTGAGCCGCTACGGCGGGCTGCGCTGTCCCTCCGAGCACTTGGCCTTGAAGTGGTCCGATGTGGATTGGGAACGCAACCGCCTCCGCGTTCCCTCCTGCAAAACGGAGCATATCGAGGGCGGGGACTGCCGCATGATTCCCCTGTTCCCCGAGTTGCAGAAGTACCTTCAGGATGTCTGGGATGAGCTCCCCGAGGGAACCCAAGCCGAATACGTCATCACCCGCTACCGCGACACGAACGCCAACCTGCGGACTCAGCTTTGCCGGATTATCCGCCGGGCCGGGCTGGAGCCCTGGCCCAAATTGTTCCACAACCTGCGCTCCACCCGGCAGACCGAATTGGCCGAAAAGTACCCGATTCACGTCGTCTGCGCTTGGCTGGGCAATTCGCGGGCAGTGGCTCAGGAACACTACCTGCAAGTGACCGATGCCCATTTCGCCCAGGCGGTTCAAGAAGCGGCCAAGCTGCCGGGCACCGAAGGCGCGGCGCAGAATGAGGCGCAGAAGCCCGCCGAAACCGCCCGAAATAGCTCGAAAACGCAAAAGCCCAAAAAGCAGAATCGCCCGGTTTTTCCGGGCGATTCGGCCACTTTCGATACCGAACGAAAGTTAGTAGTGACCCCGAGGGGATTCGAACCCCTGTTACCGCCGTGAAAGGGCGGTGTCCTAGGCCTCTAGACGACGGGGCCAGTTGAGTACGGCTTGCGTAAGCCACCTAGGACTTTAGGATGCGGAAGGATACGCGCAAGGGGATGCCTCGTCAATCGGGCGGTGCGCGGATTGAGGGGCGGACTCAATAACCCAAGGGAATCCCCCTCAGCCCAACCGGATTAGTTGGAACAAACCGCCACGGCCAACGACTATAGCCTGCAGCAACCCCTGGTAACCCGACGGTTGCCCATTTCCAATTGAAGGGAGCCGAATACCATGAGCCGACGAGTACCTGCTCTCCTGTCCTATCTAGTGTCCCTGTCAGGCATTATACTCGGCTGGATGATGTGCCCGTTCGCTGCGGCGGAGCTTCCGCCACTGATTCCCCGTGAGGTGCTGTTTGGCAATCCCGAGCGAGCCAGCCCCCAGATCGCACCCGATGGCAAACATCTGGCGTACCTGGCTCCCCACAATGGGGTGTTGAATGTCTGGATTCGGACAATCGGGCAGAATGATGACCAAGTGATCACGGCCGACAAGAAGCGTGGCATTCGGTCCTATGAGTGGCAAGGCGATAGCCAGCACATCCTCTATATTCAGGACCAGGATGGGGATGAGAACTTCCACACCTATCAGACCCACATCGTCACCAAGACCACCCGCGACCTGACCCCATTCCTGGGCGTACAGGCGACGCCGGTGGCGGTCGACCCGGCTTATCCAGACCAAATCCTGGTGCAGATGAATGTTCGCGACCCCCGGCTGTTCGACGTCTATCGAATCAACCTGAAGAATGGGGCCGTCGAACTGGACACGACAAATCCGGGCGACGTGAGTACCTGGCAGACGGATAACGCGATGGCCATTCGCATTGCCCAGATCCAACTGCCCAATGGCAGCACGGAGATCCGGGTGCGCGACGATGCTCAGTCGCCATGGCGGAGACTCACCCAATGGGGCGCCGATGAGAGTTTTGGCGGCGTGGCGGGGTTTCGGCCGGATAACAAGGGGATCTATCTCCTCACCAGTGTGGATGTGAATGCAGCCCGGCTGCTGGAAATGGATCTGGCGACCGGCAAAACGACGGTCATTTCCGAAGACCCGCAATACGATGCCGGCGGAATCCTGACCCATCCGCGGACGCATACGCTGGAGGCCATCCGATACACGCGGGCTCGGCGGGAATGGACGCTGATCGACAAGGGCCTGCAGAAGGACTTTGATATTCTGCGGAAGGTCCGCGATGGGGATTTTTCCATCACCAGCCGAAGCTTTGATGATACGACCTGGATTGTCTCGTACTTGGTGGATGATGGGCCGGTGTATTACTACACGTACGATCGCACCACAAAGCGGCCGACGCTGCTGTTCAGCAATCAGCCAGCATTGGAGAAGTACAAGCTGGCGAAGATGACGCCGGTATCATTCCCGGCTCGGGATGGGTTGACGCTACATGGGTATCTGACGCTGCCGGTAGGGGTGGAACCGAGGAGTCTGCCCATGGTGCTGTTTGTGCATGGCGGGCCCTGGGGGCGGGACGCGTGGGGGTTGAGCCCGACCGCGCAGTGGCTGGCCAACCGAGGCTATGCGGTGCTGCAGATCAACTTCCGGGGCTCGACCGGATACGGCAAGGCCTTTTTGAATGCCGGCGATCGCGAATGGGGCGGCAAGATGCACACGGACCTGCTGGACGGCAAACGATGGGCGATTCAGCAGGGGTACGCTGACCCGAAGCGGATGGCGATCATGGGAGGCAGCTACGGCGGCTATGCGACACTGGCGGCGCTGGCGTTCACGCCGGATGAGTTTGTATGTGGTGTGGATATCGTCGGGCCTTCGAATATCGTAACGCTGATGAAGACGATTCCGCCGTACTGGGCGCCGATCAAGTCGATGTTCGAGAAGCGGGTGGGGAAGCTGGAGACGGAAGAGGAGTTTCTCAAGAGCCGATCCCCACTATTCAAGGCCGATCAGATCAAATCGCCGCTGCTGATTGCCCAGGGCGCGAATGATCCGCGGGTGAAACAGGCCGAGAGCGATCAGATCGTGGCGGCGATGCGGAAGAATGGCAAGCCGGTGGAATACATTGTGTTCCCCGACGAAGGGCACGGCTTTGCGCGGCCGGAGAATCGGATGAAGTTCAACGCCGCCACCGAGGCGTTTTTGGCCAAGTACCTGGGCGGGCGTGCGGAGGCACCGTCGGAAAAAGAGAAGGTGGACGAGCTGCGACGATAGAAGACGCGGCGGGCGGAGCCCACCCTACATTCTTTGCATACAAAGACTTACGAGCACAGCAGTCGCCTTAGCCGATTCTTTATACGGCATTCACGCATCGCCATCATGGCCGGGCAATAATCCGGGCATGAAGTGCTCGAAATGCCCACGATGTACCAATTCGATCCATGCCGAGGATGCGTTCTGCCATGCCTGCGGGTATATCTTGCGGGCGCGGCGGAACAAACCCCTGGTCTATTCGTCGCCGGTGTCGGTGGTTGATTCACCGGAGTTGTTGGCGCAGTCGCCGTATCAGGTGACACGGTGGCCGATGCACCTGGTGGGATCGACTTTCTCGCTGCTGAAATTGGCGGGGCTGGTTTTCCTCACGTTGACCTGCATGCCCGCAGTCTATAGCGTTTCCCGATTCAGTATACCCCTTTGATCTTCCTCCCTCGCCCGGTACTCCGGTAGAGGGTCGGGTTGTGGGTTCAGAGCCAGGTGTACACCCAAATGGGAACGGCTCTAGTGCAGCAATTGTCTTGCCTGATCCTGCG
>JBLNDH010000705.1:0-11986 GCA_050261455.1 Bacillota bacterium | reverse complement strand
TTTCGTTGAGTTCGGGTTCGTGCCCCGATCAGGTCCCGCGGAGCAAGCTTCGCGGGTATAAGAAACGGTCCCAGGTTGTCAGGCTACGGCCATGCCCCGTCTGGAGGCGACATGCTGCACGATCTCCAGGCGGCGGCCCAATTCGATCATGTCCGCCGGCCGGCGCAGCGGGTTGGTCCGGATGCATTCCATGACCAGGTTCGCCAGGGGCTCCGGCACGGCCGGGTTGAGCTGATTCGGCGGGGTGATCTGCTCATCGACCAGGAAACTGTTCTCGTCCTTCTTGAGCGTGTACAGCGTCGGAATGGGCTGGCCGGTCAGGGTCCAGTAGAGCGTCGCGCCGAAGTTGAAGACGTCGGTGCGTACGGTGACCGGCTGACAACGGACCTGCTCGGGGGCGATGAAGTCGGGCGTGCCTTGGATGCGGTCTTTGACCGTTCCGAGCCTGCAGGCCTGGCCAAAGTCGATGATCTTGGCTTCGCCCTCGGTGTTGACGAGGATGTTGTTGGGCTTCAAGTCGCAGTGGGCAAAGCCCAGCGAGTGCATGGAAGCCAGGCCTTGCGCCACCTGAATGAAGATGTTGAGGGTGCGGACGATGTCCTCGGGGCGACGGGCTTCCAGCGACATGCCATCGAACAGTTCCATGACCAGCGCGGCCTCGGTGGCCTTGCGGAAAAGGGTCCGGTTGTCGCGGTATTCGAGGGAACGCCGCAGCGCCGAGTGGGTGAACTGCCGGCTGATGTCGTACTCGGTTTCGAGCTGTTCGAAAAAGCGGATGTCCTTGTCCCGACGCCGACGCACATGCTTCATGGCGTAGATCTGGTGGGTGTCGGGATTGGCCACGACGTAGATCAGGCTTCCCGCGCCCTCGCCGAGGAAGTCCAGGACCTCGTAATCAAACAGCGTACGCGGAGTCTCCTCAGCACCGAGGCGCGTACGCACCGCAGTTGCAGTGCTTATCACGGTTCAGCCCCTTCCTGGGCCACGCAGGTTTCCGGCCGCGTGGGCCCTCCAGGTAATCACCCTCTCTTCATACATTGTGACGGGCGAGCATGCGGGTTATTTCCTGGTTATTGGGTCACTGGGTTTACGATTCCCGGTTCCTGCCCGATCGGCGGCGCGGGATATGCCGAACGTGACGGTTATGCGGAGTCCGATAGCAGCCGGGAAGTACGGAGGCACGAAGGGGCGAAAAAAGAAACCCCGCATTTGCATGCGGGGCTTCGATGAGAGTGTGCGGGGAAAATTCGAGGCGGATTACTTTTTCCAGGCCTTGGCCTTGAAGTCGGCCAGCACCTGTTTGAGTTTCGCTTCCAGGGGTTCGGTCAATTCCTTCTTGTCGGCCAGGGCGCTCAAGAGGTCGGAGGCGCTGGCTTGCGCGTAGGTGAAGAACGCATTCTGGAATTCCAGAACGTGCGTGACGGGGACATCGTCGAGATAGCCTTGCGTGCCGGCGTAAATGATGAGGACTTCCTGCGCGAGCGACATCGGCTTGTACTGCGGCTGCTTGAGCACTTCGACCAGGCGGGCACCACGATCGAGCTGGGCCTGGGTGGCTTTGTCGAGCTCGGTACCCAACTGGGCAAAGGCTTCCAGTTCGCGGTAGGCCGCCAAGTCCAATCGCAGGGAGCCGGCGATCTTCTTCATGGCCTTGGTCTGAGCGTTGCCACCCACACGGCTGACGCTAATACCGACGTTAATGGCCGGACGCACGCCGGCGAAGAATAGATCGGGCTCAAGGTAAATCTGGCCATCGGTGATGCTGATCACATTGGTCGGGATGTAGGCGGAGACTTCGCCTTCCTGAGTTTCGATGATGGGCAGGGCGGTGAGCGATCCGCCGCCGTGAGCATCGCTGAGCTTCACGGCACGTTCGAGCAGGCGGCTGTGGAGGTAAAACACGTCGCCGGGGTAGGCTTCGCGGCCAGGCGGGCGACGCAGCAAAAGCGACAGCTGACGATAGGCGGCGGCCTGCTTGGAGAGGTCGTCGTAGATGCAGAGGGTGTCCTGGCCCTTCCACATGAAGTATTCAGCCATGGCGCAGCCGGCGTAGGGGGCGATGTACTGCAGGGGGGCCGGGTCGGCGGCGCTGGCCACGATGACCGTGGTGTATTCCATGGCACCGTAGCGTTTGAGCACTTCAACCACGCCGGCAACGCTGGATTCCTTTTGGCCGACTGCGACGTAGAAGCATTTCACGCCCAGGCCCTTCTGGGCAATGATGGTGTCGAGGGCGATGGCGGTCTTGCCGGTCTTGCGGTCGCCGATGATCAGCTCACGCTGGCCACGACCGATGGGGATCATGGAGTCGATGGCCTTGAGGCCGGTGTGGAGGGGCTGTTTGACTGGCTGGCGATCGGCGATGCCCGGGGCGACGATGTCGATCTTGCGGAACTCGGTGGTGGTGATGGCGGGGCCGCCGTCGATTGGCTGGCCGAGGGGATTCACCACGCGGCCGATGATTGCATCGCCGACCGGCACTTCCAGGAGGCGTCCGGTCGAACGGACGGAGTCGCCTTCTTCGATTTCCAGGTAGTTACCGAAGATGACGGCGCCGATGGAGTCTTCTTCCAGGTTGAACACCTGGCCCATGACACCGCCTTCGAACTCCAGCAGTTCGCCAGCCATGGCATTGCGCAAGCCATAGACGCGAGCAATGCCGTCACCGACCTCGATGACGGTACCGACCTCGCTGACCTGCAGCTTCTGCTCGAAGCCTGCGATCTCCTGCTTCAGCACGCTTGTAATTTCCGCCACATTGATGGCCATATGCGGTCTCCACTTCGCTCAGTCGCTTCGGTTCTGTCTTGTTACTTGGGTATCGCCGCCAGCATTTGATTTCGCATCGTCTGCAATTGCGTCCTGACGCTGGCATCAATCAGCCGATCCTCCACCTGAAGGATCATTCCGCCGATGATCGATTCATCGACGGATTGGCGCACGGTTGCTTTCTTGTGAAGGGCGTCGCTGATCCGCCGCGTGACCTCCTGGAGCATTTCGGGTTCCATTTCGCGGGCCACGATTGCCTTGACCTGGATCTTGCCCTGCTGCTGATCGAGCATCGCCTGGTATTCGGCGGCGATGCTGGCCAGCAATCCTAGGCGGCCCTTGTCATTCATGACAGCAAGCGCGTTCATCAGCAGGGGGGAGATCTTGCCGCGGAAGATGCGATCCAAGACCTTCTGCCGCTCTTCTACGCTGATGGCGGGATCGCGCAAGAATAACGCGAATGAAGGATTGCTCTGAAGCAGATCCTTGAGCGTGCGAAACTCGTCGGCAATGGGCTCCGCCTGCTGCCGCTCGTTGGCCAGGTCGAGGATGGCCCTGGCGTACGCCGCCGCTGCACTGGTTTGTTTGGCTGCCGCTGGCATGACTGATCTCCCGAGGGCTTACTTGTTGTCCACCGTTTGCAGCTGATCGAGGCTCTGCCGCACGAGGTCTCGCTGATCATCGGCGTTGAGGTTTCGCCGCAGGATCTTGGAGGCAATGTTCGTGGACAAGTCGGCGGCGGTCGCATACAGATCGCTGATCGCCTGCTTGCGGGCCCCTTCGATGTCGCGCATGGCCCGGTCCTTGGTCTGCTCGGCTTCGCTCTGCCCCTTGGCGCGGATCTCGGCGGCCATCTTCTCGCCCTGGGCGACGGCGCCGTTGATCATCTCGCGGACCTTGTTCTCGGCGGTGGCCAATTGGGCTTGGTATTCCTTGAGGGTGGCCTCGGCCTTGGCGCGGGCTTCTTCCGCGTTGGCGATATCCCGGCGGATGCGTTCCTCACGCTTCTTGAGCCCTTCCAGCACGCCCTTCCAGGCGGTGGGGTAGAGGATTGCCAGCAGGATCAGGAAGATGACCAGCACCCAGACGGCTTGTCCTTTGTCGAACTCTACGACCTCATGCACTCTGCCGTGTGCACCTTCAGCCGCGGCGCCTTCGTTGGCGGCAGCGCCGTGTTGGGGCGCCGCTTCATGTGCGGCCTCGGCAGCCCAAAGGGAAACTCCCAGCAGGAGCGTTGCCATAAAGGTCAGGCTTAATGCAAATCGTCTCAGCATGTCGTCTTCCTCGAAAACTCGCTGCGTCGATGAAACGAAAGGCTCGATGGTCGAGCCGAAGGCATCCGGCAGGCTCGCCACCTGCCGGATACTGTTGGCTTAGGTCAAGCTAATCTTAGCAATCAACATGAAGCAGATAACCAGCGCGAAAAAGGTGAACCCTTCGATCAGGGCTGCCGCGATGATCATGTTGGTGCCGATACGGCCGCCGGCTTCCGGCTGGCGCGCGATGCCTTCCATGGCGCTACCGGCCAGGTGACCAATGCCCTTGGCGGCGCCCAGCACGATGATGCCAGCGCCGATGGCGATGCCGAGGATCGCCAGACCATTACTAGGGAACAATACAGATGCCGCCTCTGCTGCGAGCAGACCAAACATCACAATCTCCTTCCGGCCGTTTCCCGGCCTGTGCGCCGTCCTGCGGTGGATTAGGATTGCCGCAGACGCCGCGGATAATCGGGTGCCGATCTTAAGTAGTTAAGTGCCCAGGCGTCGGCTGCCATGAGCGATTGTTCTATTCCCAGCACTCAGCACTCAGCACTCAGCACTCAGCGCTCAGCACTCAGCACTGATCAATGTTCCGGTGCCACCGCGCTGGCGATGAAGAGCGTCGTCAGGAACGTGAAGATGTATGCCTGAAGGAACGCCACGAACAGCTCCAGCATGCGGATCAGCAGGCTCATGACCGTCACCGGCACGCCAATCGCCAACTGCACGAGCAGGGGCCCGGCGATAAACGAGGCCAGCACCGCCAGCACCAGGTGGCCGGCAATCATGTTGGCAAAAAGTCGTATCATCAACGCGAACGGCTTGATCACCGCGCCGATCAATTCCAGCACCAGCAGCATGCCCCACATGGGGATGTCGAACAGCCAGCCAATCGGCGACTCCCCCGGCTGCGGACGGAAGGGGTGGGGGGCGAAATTCCAGAAGTACAGGGGGATGGCCAGCAACATCGCCGCTGCGGGGTTCATTCCTTTCCCGTGCTCCGTGCCATGATTGTGCAACTGGCCCTGATCGGACTCGGCATGGCGATGCCCAACGAACTCATCATCACCATAATGCTTGGTGGGATTGGCCAAGGCCGTGAACTGCTGCGGCGCATCTGCCGGCAACCCTTCGCCTCGCGGATGATCCAGGTCGATCGCCGCCTCGTGTCCCGGCGCCCCATTGGCGCTGTGTTCTTCGTGATGACCGTGATGGCCATACGTTCCCCGGATCAGGTCCCGGGCGATCTGGATCATCCCGCTGATGTGGATCATAACGAATGCGGAGATGGCCAAGGCAACGTTGGTACTGATGCTGCCGGTAGCGGTGCCGCCAACGTGCGCCAGTTTCCCGCCGGACAAGAGCCCGAGAATGTCCCCAAGCGGGATGAACCCCAGCAGGTTGCAGAAAAGGATGAAGAAGAACAGTGTCCAGAGGAACGGCACAAACCGGTCCGTGTGCTCCTTCAAAGCCGGCCGGAACACCTCCACCCGCAGAAACTCCAGGATCGATTCGAAAAAGTTCCTTGCCCCGGTGGGGGCGTCGGCTGTGGCTCGGCGGAAAAGATAGGGGAAAATCAGGATCATCAGGACCGCCGCCACGACGGCCATGATCATGTGGTTCGTAATCCAGAACGGGCCGACGTGAATCAGGTCGTGGGGCAGGATATGCGATGTTGGATCGGCTGCTGCAAGCAAAGTGACCATAACGTTTCCCTACTGCGTCGAAGATCTGTCGGGCTCGGTCGTAGCCTTGCGTCCCGGGTTGGCGGCGTTCTGGACCGCTATCACCAGGCCGATCACCAGTGCCACCAGCGAGGCCCAGTAGAACGCCAGCATCCAGCACGCGAACGCCATCTGCTGGTCCACCAGCTTGGCGACAACCGCCAAGGCTCCCATCGCTGCGATCAGGAGCATATGAATGACTGTACCACCCAAACTCGCCTGCGTGGCCGTCATTGCATCGCCGCGCACCAGGTTCACAGGCACCAAGGCGATTTCTGTTGCCAGCAGCGCAATGCTTGCAGCCACCAGCAATTCCCGGGGATGCACCGGCCAGTTCGCAACCCGGCACAGGGCGTATCCCAGCCCCGCCACTCCCACAATCACCGGCGGAGCCAGAATCATCCCTTTCACAATTCAACCCTTGATGTCACGTTCCTGACAAACCTAGTCGCGATTGGCCTTTAGGGCTTCCTTGATGAGCACATACAACCCACTCGCTAAACCGAGCAGACATCCCACCAGAGCGCCCCAAGGCGACCAGCCAAATTTCTTATCCAACCAGGTGCCGACCACCAGACCTAGAACCACACCGACAGCGACTTGCAAGCCAAGACCGAGGTAATGACCCAGGTTGGGTTCGTCGCTCTGTGGCATCCTGGCTCCCAGGTGATCGGAGCATGCGTGAACCGCCATACTCCGACCCATACATCCGTCGTAGCGTCCGCTACTTGAATGCAACTCTGCTAAAATAATGGTACCCTGTCCAGTGGTCAATACTCCGAGGCCCGGGTTGCTGGCTTACAGAATCCTTCTTAGGCGAAGAATCGGGCACCCTGTTCTTCTCGTGGAATGCTGGGGGCTGGACTCAGAGACAGCTACACATGTTCAGGCTGCGTGGCATTACGCGTAATGTTGTGATCCTTGGGTGGGTGAGTCTTCTGACGGACCTGGCGTCCGAGATGCTCTATCCGGTGATGCCGCTGTTTCTCATGGGGCTGCCGGGAGGGTCGCCTTTATTGCTGGGATGGATCGATGGCCTGGCCGAGGGGGTCAGCAGTGGCCTTCGGTGGTTGGGCGGAGCGTTGTCCGACCGCTTTCAACATCGCAAACCCTTTGTGGCGACCGGCTATGCCATCTCGGCATTCAGCAAGCCTATCATGGGGCTGGCGGCGGTCGTGCTGGGCTGGCCGTTGTTTCTGGTGGGGCGGATTGCCGATCGTTTCGGAAAATCCATTCGCACGTCCGCTCGCGATGCCCTTATCGCCGATTCGACCGATCCGACTTATCGCGGTGTGGCCTTCGGCCTTCATCGGGCCATGGATACCACGGGGGCGATCATTGGCCCGCTCCTGGCCTTGGGAATTGTCGTGCTCTGGGTGGGACCTGGCTTCGCGTTTTCCTCGCGGTGGGGGAGTGGGCAGGGAGGAATGGGGCAGTTCCAAAACCTGCCCTTGATGTGGCTGTTCTTCATTGCGCTGGTGCCCGGCCTGTTCAGCGTCTTGCTGACGATCCTCGGCGTTCGCGAAATTCGTCCGCAGCGGGCGAGTTCCCAAGCGGGTTCCCCTCCAACGCTCCTGCAAGCGTATCCCTGGCCGTTCTGGCACCTGATCCTTGCCAATGCAGTCTTCTCACTGGGCAATAGCAGTGATTCGTTCTTGATTCTTCGATCCAGCCAGATGGGGCTGTCGTTCGGCTACATCATCCTCGCGTTTGCCCTCTATAACGCGGTTTATGCCCTGGCCTCGGTCCCCCTGGGCAAGCTCTCCGACCTCATTGGCCGAAAACCCGTCATCATCAGCGGCTGGATTACCTATGCCCTGGTTTATGCAGGATTTGCCGTATTTCGGTGGCCTTGGGCCCCGTTGATTCTTTTCGGCATCTATGGGCTGTACCAGGCGTTTACCGAAGGGGTCACCAAGGCCATGATCAGCGACCTGGTGCCGTCGCATCAACGGGCTGGGGCGATTGGCTTGTTCTACACCGTGAGCGGTCTGGGGCAACTCCTGGCCAGCGTTCTGGCTGGATTGCTCTGGGAGATTCGCCTTCTCGATGGCCATGGCATGGTGGCTTTTGCCATGGGTTCCGCGTTTGCCTTGGCGGCGGTTCCCATCATCGCCACCGTTCCGCGTTCCCGATCCACCCCGGCATTCGAGGTAACGCCCGCGAAATCCTGATCGCCTGGAAGGGCGAGCTTCCTGGCAAACCGCGATCGACCAAGCACCATCTTTTTCTCTCTCTGCCCCCGTTTAGCGCCGCCCCCGTTTAGCGCCGCCCCCGTTTAGCGCCGCCCGTTTAGCGCCGCCCGTTTAGCGCCGCCCCCGTTTAGCGCCGCCCGTTTAGCGCCGCCCCGGAGGGGCGGGTTTTCCGCGCAACGCCCCCTCCTCTACAATCCGTCACACCCGCTGTGATGCTCCACTCGCCTTCCCGGCATCTCTCGATTGCCCTAACCCCTGGGCAGCACCCATTCCGTACTCTATCTGCAGTAGGCGATAGCGTTGCATCGGGTCCCATGGTATCTTGCACAACATGGACGGCATCAGAACTGCTATCGCAGGGTTTCTGTTGGTTTGCCTCATCCTTCCTCAGGTCATCAAGAATCGGCATCAGTATTACGCCGCCCTGGTGGTGTTCATTACCGGGCTGTTTTTCCTGGTCCTGGCTGAGATTTTCAGCAGTCCCCCCGGGGGATTCTGGCGGTTCTGCCAGGTGGCCGATTCCGTGCTGGATATCATGGCGTTCATCCTGCTGGTGATGGCGGCCGGGGGATTGACGGTTCGGCAACTGGTGGGGGATCTGGCCAGGGCCTATGAAGTGATGCGCCGCGGGGAGACGGAAAAAACCGTCATCATCCCCAGGCCCGGGCAAGTTGGCCGCGAAGAAGAGGACGAGGATGCCGTGCCGCGGTACGTCATCAACGACCCCCCCGCGACTCCGACAGCGCCTCCCAGCCCACCCGCGCCAGGGCCGGCAACCGAGGATAAAGGTGGGCAGATTCCGCTGGCCTGATCGAGGATGCATCGCCGTCGCCACTGCCGCGAGAATTGGCAGGGGCCTGCCGGCTGTATTACAATACGCAACCTACGGGTTTGTCGTCTGACTTTGGAGTAAGAAAAGGAAGCCTAATGCAACCTGCCACTGTGCTGCTGGCTGCTTTCGATTTGGGCGGCTATGTCAGTATCTTTAAGCTCATCCCGATTGTGTTGATCCTGTTGGCTTGGTCGCGAATCGCGACATGGATCGACAAGGATGCCGAAGCCGCACATCTGCCTCGCGAACTGCTGAATACCGTTGTCATCGCAGGTGGCCTGCTGAGCTTTGCCCTGTTCTTGATCCTGCCGAACTTCTGGCTGGCGCTGGGAGCGCTGATCGTGGTGCAGGGGGTGGCTATTGGCAGCTACCTCGGTCTGCGGCAGAAGAACGTGGGCCTTGGCGACCTGAAGACCGAATTCAGCGGGTTTGCCAAGGGAATTGTAAAGCGGGAGAAAAAGGTCAAGGTCGTCGCCGGCCAGGTGGTTCTCGCAAGCGGCAAAGGCGCCATGCTTGCGGCTCCCGAAGATGACAGCGACCCCGATGCCCTGGGCTACCAGACGGTGCAGACCCTCCTGACCGAACCTTTGACCAAGGGGGCCGAACGCATCGAAGTTTGGCCCAGCAACGGCGCCGCGGCCGTGCAGTTTGTGGTGGACGGCGTGGCCTATACCTCGCCCACCCTCGATGCGGCAGCCGGTGGGGCGGCCATCACCTACATCAAGAAGGGCGCCGGCCTCGATGTCGAGGAACAACGCAAGCCTCAAACGGGTAAGATGCGAGCCACCCTGAATGGCAAACGCCACGATCTGGAAGTGGCCACCGCTGGAACGACCGCGGGCGAATCGCTGCGGATTACCATCGACCCGAAGAAACGATACGAACTGCGTCTGGACGGCTTGGGGCTCCAGGAAGACCAGATGGCGACGCTGCAGCGGGTGATCTCGGAGAACCCGGGAATCACCTTGTTTGCTACGCCGCGTGGCCAGGGGCTGACCAGTATGCTCTACTCCGTGCTGCATGCCCACGATGCCTACGTGAGCCATATCCAGACTGTCGAGCATGATCCGCAAGAGGACTTGGAAGGGATCACGCAGAATTCGCTGTCGGCCAATGCCTCGGCCACCGACGAGTTCAAGCAGGTCGAATGGGTTTGCAGCCAGCAGCCGGATGTACTCATGGTGGATGAGATTTCCAATCCGGCCAGCGCCCGCGAAATCGTGCGGTTCGCCTCCGAGGGACGACGGGCCTACATCGGCATTCGGGCCGGCAGCACCTTCGATGCCTTGACGATCTGGCGCCGCTTGGTGGGCGATGATAACGAAGCTGCCTCGCAGCTTCGGCTGGTCATGGCCGGCCGGGTGATGCGGCGCTTGTGCATGGCCTGCAAAGTGCCCTACGCCCCCGACGCCGACACGCTTCGCAAGCTCAATATGGATCCTGCCAAAGTCACCAAGCTGTTCCAGGCCCGTACTCAGCCGTTGCGTGACAACCGGGGCAACGAGATCCCCTGCGAATTCTGCAACGAGTTGCACTATAAGGGCCGGTTTGGTGTCTATGAGCTGTTCGTCATCGATGATGAGGTTCGCCAGGTCATCGCGACGGGGGGCTCGAGCAACCAATTGAAGACAGTCTTCCGCAAGCAGCATGCACGCTACCTCCAGGAGGTGGCGTTGATGCAGGTCGAAGCGGGCGAGACATCCGTGCAGGAGGTCTTACGCGTTATGCGCAGCGCCGATCAGCCGACGCACGACCACCAGCACGCCGGTGGCGCCGGTCGAGCGGTTCCCCGGCCGCAGGTCGCCCCGCGACCCAATCGAGGTTCGGCACCAAACCCGCCGGCGCCTCGCGGATGAAGACCGATCGGGTTGCGAACGCGTTGGCCTTCGGGCAAGGACAGCAAGGTAAGCCCCTGGCGGGGTCTTTAAGCAGAATACGGAATCACGATGCTCTTAAGCTTAATCATCATCGTCCTCATCGGCGTGATTGCCTATTTCCACTACCTGCAGGGATTCTTCAGCGCAGCCATTTCGGCGGTGCTGGCGGCGATCGCCGCGATCCTGGCGATCGGATATCACGAGGTGGTGGTGAACCTGGCCGGCAATACGTACCTTCCAGAGTACGCTACCGCTGCCTCGATTGTGGCGATCTTCGCCGTCTCCTATCTGGTGCTCCGCCTGCTGTTTGACGCGGCGGTGCCTGGCTACGTGCATTTTGCGCTGATGGTGGACCGAGCCGGCGCCATCGCCATGGGGCTGGTCGCGGGAGTGATTGCCGCCGGTGTCTTTGCCATTGCCGCCCAGGCGTTGCCCTTCGGGCCCAACGTCGCCGGCAATTGCCGCTATCCCGTCGAGTTCGAAAAGAAAACCGTTATCAAGCTTGCGACTAGCGTTGCCGTGCTTGACGCGGTCTACGATCAACTGGATGCCGAGAAGTACGTCCGCAATGAATCCGGGGATGCGTCCGGGCTTTGGGTGCCGGCGGACAGCATCGTCCTGAAGCTGGTCACGCTGGTGAGCCGCGAGGGTGGCTCCCTGGATTGTGGCCGCTCCTTCGAGACGATTCACCCCGATTTCCTTCAAGAGCTATTCGGCCAGCGGGTTGGTCTGCAGCCAGGTTCACGACACTCGGCAGCGGCCTCCTCCCTGGGGGTCGGCGGGGTCTTCATGCTCACCGGCCCGATCCTCCAGGACGACCCGGAACGTTGGACACGCGAGGGCGCCCCGGTCGGGATTCGCGGGGCCAAAGGCTCTGCTCCTGCCCTGACACGCGAGTACAAGCCTGGTTCGGGTAAGGTCGCCCTGGTCGTCCGCGTCAAGCCCGAAACGGCCGGTGCTGATCCGGGCCCGTCGGGGTTGATTGCTTTTACTCCGGCCTCGGCTCGCTTGGCCGCCAATCGCAAGAATTACTTCCCCATCGGTACTTTGGAAAGTGGCCGGGTTCTCTATCGCAACGTCGTGGATGATCCCCTCTTCCTCCCCGCCGGCAAGTCAGTCGATCTGGTTTACGAAGTGCCTGAGGCCGACGTGGTGCAGCCTGGCAAAGACAAGAACGCCGCGCCGAAGGTCGCACCCGACGTGTTGGTCGAATTCAAGCGATCGGCTCGCGCCGACCTGGGATTTAAGCAGGTCACCAAGGGCGTGACCCCGCCTGGCGATGCCGTCGAGGTCGTTCGAAAGGAAGGCTCGCCGTCCGTCGATATGG